>WGCB01000419.1 GCA_015494005.1 Caldilineaceae bacterium | reverse complement strand
GGTAGGCGGAGTTCATCAGCAGGGCCAGGAAGATGGGCAGGATCATGCCCACGGGCAGCGCGATGATCCCGAACTTCACCGTCACCAGCAGGGAGTGCCAGATCTGCCGATCCCGCAGGAGCAGGGCGTAGTTCTGCAGCCCCACATAGTGCACCACGTCGCTGTCCAGGCGTAGATCCGTCACGCTGAAGACGATGGAAGCGAGCATGGGGAGCAGGGTGAACACCGTGAACCCGATGAGCCAGGGCGAGATGAAGAGCAGTCCGAAGAGGGCCTCGCGCCTGGCGTTCTTGCTCATCCCTCGGAATCCAAACTTCTTCTTGGCGATCTTGGCGGTGCGCAGGTGATCCAGAGCTTCCATAGAGCAGACTCCTTGCAGAGCGGACAGATGTCCATCAAGCGGGGGGCAGCGCGGACGCATCGGCCCGGTCTGCTTATCCCTTTTGGGGCACATGGGGGAGAGAGCCGGGGGGCATGCCCCCCGGCTCTGCGACCATCCAGAAGGAGGCTATTGAGCTTTGTCGAAGATCACCTGCAGATCTTCCTTCAGCTTCTCGATCTCCGCGTCCAGATCCAGGTCACCCTCGTTGGCCATCAGGCTGCCGAAAGCGCCCACCCGGTCCCAGGCCTCGTTCCAGTTGGGCATCCACCCTTCGGCACTGGGGTTGTCGGGATAGTTCAGGCCCGCCTTCATCACGTCCCAGTTCTCCACCCAGGGGTACTGCTCGGATTTGGAGGCGAAGAAGGCGTCCTGCCACTGGGGCAGGGCCGGCATGGCGCCGTAGACGGTCAGGAGCTTGGGCGCCGCGGCCTCGTTGGTCAGCAGGTAGACCAACACCTCGAAGGCCGCCTCGGGATTCTTGGTGCCCTTCCAGATGCGGAAGGTGTCCGCGTCCACCCGGCCGTGGACCTCACCGTTGTAGGCCGGCAGGGCCGCCAGGTCCCAGTTCTCGCCGGCATCGGTGATGCAGCAGGTGTACCACATGTGGGTGATGGCCATGGCCACCTTGCCGCTGTTGAAGGCGTTGCCGGCGCCGAACTCGGGGCTGGCCACCACCGGATCGCTGGGGATGAACTTGTCGGCCCAGATGCCGTCGTACACCCAGTGCCAGGCCGCCCGGAAGGAGTCCGGGATCTGGGCGGTCTTGCCGTCATCGGCCACCAGGCTGCCTGCTCCGAAGAAGGCGCCCATGTGGTTGGGATGCTGCCACTGGGGATAGTAGCCGTATTGCACCACGTTCTGGTCGTCGAAATCGGCGCTGGTGGCGTCGTTGCCGTTGGCATCCACCGTCAGGATCTGGCCGATCTCACGGATGACGTCCCAGTCCCACTCCACCTCGGAGCCGTCGGGCATGATGTATTTCTCGCCGTAGCTCTGGGGCGGGTAGTTCAGACCGGCCTCGTCGAACATCTCCTTCTGGTAGAAGACCGCCGCGGGGAAGACCGCAAAGGGGAGGCCCACCTGGCCTTCCTCGGTCTGGTAGAAGTTGACCAGCTCCTCGTTGAAGATGCTGGTGTCGAAACCGGTCTGCTCGATCAGGGGCGCCAGATCCAGCCACTGACCGAAGAAGGCGTTGGAGCCACCGATGCCCACGGGCCCGATGATGTCCGGTCCGTTGCCCGAAGCGATCTGGGTGGACAGGGCGTCCCGGGCGCTGTCGTAGGGCACCACTTCCAGGACGAGCTCGATGTCGTCGTGGGTGTTGTTGAACTCCTCCACGACCTGCTGCTGCACTTCCTGCTGCTCGGGGTCGGTGCCGGTGCCCAGGCCGACGAACCAGCGAACCTGGATCTTGTCACTGGCAGCCGGGGCCTCGGATGCCGCCGGGGCTTCCGCGGCCGGGGCCTCCGCGGCGGGAGCCTCCGCAGCAGGCGCTTCCGGGGCGGGGGCTTGGGACGGTGCACCGCCACAGGCTGCCAGGACCAGAGCGGCCACCAGCAGCAGGACGGCGACGAGGGTGGATCGTTTGTTCATGGGGTTCTCTCCTTTGAAATGGAACTGTAGTGAAATGAAAAAAACTGGAGTGAAATGAAACTGTAGTGGAATGGAACTGTGGACGGAACGAAATTGTAGGTGGAACGAAACTGTGAAAGCTGAACAGAAGGATCGGCGGTGAAATCAGGAACTTTGAACGCTCACCGGGGTGGGATCAGCGCCCTGGGCCCGATCCAGCGGCTTCGCCCGAGCAGCCGCAGGATTGACGGATGATGACCTGGGTGGGGTAGCGGAGCTGGTGTTGGGGCATCTGTCCGTTCAACTGGGCCAGCAGGGCTTGCGCGGCGCCGGCAGCTGCATCCTCGATGGGGGCCCGCACCGTGGTCAGCGGCGGCGTCAGGAGCTTGGCGGAGTGGATGTCATCGAACCCGACCACGGCGACGTCATCCGGGACCTCGCGCCCTGCGTTGCGCAGCGCCTGGAGCACCCCCATGGCGGCCTCGTCGTCTCCGGTAAAGATGGCATCGAAAGCCAGGCCCTCCAGCAGCCAGCTTTCCACGGTTTCCCGGGCCACGTGGGCATTGAAGCCGCCCATCCCGACCAGATCCTGGTCGAAGGGGATGCCGTGCTTTGCCAGGGCCTCCCGATAGCCTTTCTCCCGCCAGTGTGAATCTTCGTTGCCCTCGGGCCCGCGCAGGAAGGCAATGCGCCGTCGGCCATGCACGGTGATCAGGTGTTCGATGAGATCTCGAGCCCCTTTTTTGTTCTCGAACATCACGTAGGGGATGGGAAGGCGGTCGGGCGGCGAGCGGTAGAGCAACACCATGGGGAAACCGGAGCGGTAGAGCCGGACGATCTCCTCGTCCTGCAGGCGCCCTGTGAAGATCAGGAGCCCGTCCGTGTTGTGCTCTCCCAGGGGGGAGGAGAGGCTTGATTCCTGGCTGGAGCTGGCCACATGGATCAGCAGATCGTAGCCGGCATCGCGCACCTCCTGGGCGATGCCTCGCACCAGTGGGAGGAAGAACTCGGCGGCAACTTCGGGCAGCAACACGCCCAGCGTCTGGGTCTGTTGCCCGGCCAGCTTGCGGGCGGCGGCGTGGGGGGTGTATCCCAGCGTCGCGATGGCCTGCTGAACCCGATCGACCGTCTCCTGGGCCACAGGGGCAGTCCCATTGACCACCCGGCTCACTGTGGCGATGGAGACGCCTGCCAGGTGGGCCACATCGGCGATGGTCGCGCGTCGTTTACGAAGTGGAGTCATAGGTCAAGGGTGGAACGGGGGGGCATCCACGGTGCCGTGTTCGATCACGGGGGACGTGATCGGGAAGTGTTCTAGCTGTGCAGGTGTCACGGGGAAGGCGTCTGTCAGCGAGGGGGTCGTCCTGGACGCCTGGTTGATTGCGTGAAAGCGTTTTCTGAAAGCGCTTTCATGGTAGCACAGAGGCTGGACGTTGTCAAGGGGTTGGCGATAATTGACCTGTGCCCTCCCGTTGATCGCCCCGCGTTCCCTGTGCTTGGGGCGGTGTCAGCATTGCGACCGTCCGCTGGGGTCTCATATTCTTCATTACGGAGGCAAGCGAGGCGGTATCTACAGCACCTTGACGACCCGGCGCCTCACGGGGCAGCGTCACAAGTGCGGGCGGTCCGGAGGCAGAGGGCTGTTGGTGTCTGGCACACGGGTTGCAGGCAAACAAAAAGCCGCCCTCGATCTCTCGAAGGCGGCTTTCCTCTCCTCCAAAATGAGCCCCCTGGGACTCGAACCCAGAACCCGCGGCTTAAAAGGCCGCTGCTCTGCCAATTGAGCTAGGAGCCCACGTTCAATATACCCGAATCCGGGCAAATTGACAAATCGGACTCGATTTTCCTCCCCTGGGCAGGTGGATCAGCGCGCGGATTTCACTCCGCTTCGTCCTCCTCCGGGGAGGGGGCGGACTGGCCCGGGAGCTCCCGTCCTGGCTGGGGAGCCACCCCCGGCAGGCTGCCCGACGGACCGAATGGCAGCTCCTCTCCGCTTGCGCCGCGTCGGCGATGGGCCCAGGTCCACTCCAACAGGCCGCTGGCCAGGATCCCCACCAGCAGCCCCGCCCCCAGATACCAGAGCCACTCTGTTCCCAGATTTTCCATGCCTTTCACTCCCAAACGGGTAACGGGTGAACGGATGCTCCGTCAGTCCCGTGCTTATGACGAATCCGAGAGATGCCAGGTTCCCCCTCAGCGCCGGGACCCGGCCCGGCCACCTTTCTTGCGCTGGGCCTTGCTCCCCCGGTAGCTGGGCACCTCCAGCGCCCAGACCTGGCAATGGCTCACGTCGAACATGCGGGTGCGCAGCCAAGGCTCCAGCTCCTCCGGCGAGGCGCTGGTGGTGATGACCGTGGGCAACACCGCGCTGTAGCGGTAGTTGAGGAGCTGGAAGAGCTTCTCCTTGGCCCAAGGTGTGGCGCTCTCCGTGCCCAGGTCGTCCAGCACCAGGAGGGGCGTGTTCTTCACCTCGTCGAAGCGGCGGTCGTAGGGGATGTTGGACTGGGGGCTGAAGGCCGCCCGCAGATAGTCCAGCAGATCCGGCACCACCACGAACATGACGTCGGTCAGCCCCTGCTCCAGCTGATGGTTGGCGATGGCCGCGGCCAGGTGGGTCTTGCCCGTGCCGTTGTAGCCCATGAGCACCATCCAGCCCCGGGGCTCCTCCGCGTAGGCCATGGTGCTCTTCCAGACCCGGCGCAGGTTGGCCCGCTCGTCCGGTGTCAGGTCCGGGCGGCGCACGTCGAAGTTGTCGAAGCGCTTCTCCCGGTGCAGGCTCAGGGTGCTCAGGTCGCTGTGGCTGGGGTTGGCCCCGGAGCGGAAGTCCGGCGCGGTGATGTGGATCCGCTGCACCAGGTTGATGTCCAGGAGACGGCTGCGCAGGCGTTGATCCAGGTCTTCCAGCCGCTGGTTGGTGGTGATGACCGTGGGCAGCTGGGCGTTATAGCGG
>WGCB01000418.1 GCA_015494005.1 Caldilineaceae bacterium | reverse complement strand
GACGTCGGCCCCGCTGAGGCGGGTGCGTCCATTGTAGCCAGTCTGGGAGGCAGGTGCAAGATGGGTGAAGGGAGTGGAGAGGATGGAGGGGTGAAAGGGAAATTGGGTGACTGGTTGATTCGTTGACTGGTTGATTGGGGCTCGAGGGGACCGCTCTCTATTCCCCATTCTGCACTCTGCATCCATCTACGCTCCGCACTCCTCAGAGTCCCCCCTCAGAGTCCGTAGAGCCGACGGGCCGTCTCCCCCAGGATGTCCTGGGCCGCGGCCTGGGCCTGGGACGGGGAGAGGAAGCCCTCCGCCACGAACTGGTCTAGGACCTGGCCCAGCCCCCAGCGGCCCCAGCGGGCGGCCAGCCAGTAGATCTCGGGCATAGTGAAGGCGTCGGTGGCGAAGAGCACCTTGCTCAGGGGGGCCATGCCCAGCACGTCCCGAACCATGGCCGGGATGCCAGCGGTGGCGAAGGGGATGGCCAGGGAGAGGTCCAGCCAGACGTTGGCGTAGATGGCGGCCAGGTGGGCCAGCTCCCGGTAGAAGGGCCAGCCAGCGTGGAGCAGGACCAGGGGCGCCCCAGGGAAGCGCTCGATGACCCAACGCAGGTGCAGGGGGTTGGCCCAGCGCAGATCCGCATCCCGGTCCCCGAAGCCGGTGTGGAACTGGACCGGCAGCTCCTGGGACGCGGCCTGCTCCAGGGCCTGGATGACCAGGAAGTCGCAGAGGGCCTTGTGGGCCAGGCGCACCCGTCCGGTCTCCGCCACCTGGGCCCGGGCCTGCTGGAAGTCGGCCATCACCGCCTCCAGGCTGGGCTGGGTCACCTGGAGGCCGGTGCGGTAGGCCACGATGCTCTTCAAGGCCACCACGCCCTCCGCCCGGGCCCGGCTCACCCGCTCCACGAAGGCGTCCACCATCTCGCCCAAGGTGGCGTGGCGCTGGATCAGCTCCTCGGCCAGGCGCTCCAGGCGCAGGATGGGCTCCACCCGGCAGGGGAGCAGGGCCTGCATCTCCGGGTGGCTGTAGGCCTGGTCCGAGCCGTAGCCGTAGTCGCAGAGGAGCACCTGGATGTTGGCCTGGCGGAAGAGATGGACCACCCACTCCGAGTAGGGGCGGGCGGCCCGGGCGGCCAGCACCGCCTCCAGGGAGGGCTCACAGCCCAGCTCCTCGGCCAGCCAGGCCAGGCCCGTGTGGAAGAAGAGGCTGTGGGGCACGTGCTGGGCGTGGACCAGCGGGTCCGTGGACTCGGTGAACCACTGGCGAAAGCCCTCGGGCGTCTGGGTGGCCGAGGGCTTCAGCAGGGGATGGGCGTGGTGGTCCACGATGGGGATGTGGCGGAGATCCATGACAGGGGTCTCTCGGAGTTGGGCTAAACTGCGGTCAATTTGAAAGTGGAGGTTTTCCCGGCTCTCGCCGGATGGCGCATCCGGCGGGTCACGGACCCGCCTGGCGCCTCCAAAACTGCCGGTTCCAGTTTGACTTGAGTTTAGAATTTGTAGATGTGGTGCTGGATCTCGAAGTCCACGTCCTGGGCGGCGAAGGCCTCGTACTCGGAGCGTTTCACCGTCAGGTAGGAACGGGCCAGCTCCGGTCCCAGCGCGGCCATGAGCACCTCGTCCCGCTCCAGGGCGTCCAGGGCCTCGGCCTGGCTGGTGGGGTAGCGGTGGATGCCCCGGGCCAGCCGCTCCTCCTCGCTGAAGTTGCCCGGATCGATGAGGGCCGGCTCCCCGGGGTCCAGCTGGCGGGCGATGCCGTCCAGCCCCGCGGCGATGAGCCCGCCCAGGGCCAGGTAGGGGTTGTTGCTGGGATCGCTGGCCTTCAGCTCCATGTTGACGCTGCCCTCCTCGTCGCTCCACTGGCTGGACGCGATGCGCACAGACGCCTCCCGGTTGTCCGGGCCCCAGGCGGTGTAGGCGCTGCTCCAGAAGTGGGGCTGGAGCCGCCGGAAGGAGTTGTAGCTGGGCGTGGTCAGGGCCAGGAGGCCGGGCAGGTGGGTCAGCACCCCGGCGATGAACTGGTAGCCCATGGGGCTCAGCTTGTAGCGGTCCTGGGGGTCATAGAGTAGATTGCGCTTGCCCTCCAGGTCCCACAGGCTCCAATGGATGTGACAGCCGTTCCCGGCCTGGTCTGGCATGGGCTTGGGGGCCAGGGAGGCGATGAGTCCATGGTTGCGGGCCACGTTGCGCACCGTCTCCCGGAACCAGATCTGGTTGTCCGCGGCGCGCAGGGCCGGCCCGTGGCGGATGGGCATCTCGTGCTGGCCGTGGCCCAGCTCCGGGTAGTAGGCGTCCACGGAGATGTTCTGGGCGGCGAAGGCGGCCACGATGTCGTCGATCACATCCTGGCCCGCGGCCATGGAGATGGAGCTGAAGCAGAGGCCGGTGTCGATGGGCTCGTAGCCGCCGTCCTCCGTGGGGCGGAAGAGGCTGAACTCGTTCTCGAAGGTGGCCTGGACCGTGATGCCCTGCTCCGCGGCCTGGGCGATCATGCGCTTGAGGAAGCTGCGGGGGCAGGCTCCCCAGGGCCGACGATCCAGGGTCACCATGTCGGCCATCATGGCGGCGCTGTGGGGCGCGTAGGGCAGGATCACGAAGCTCTCCGGGTCCGGCACCAGGCGGATCTCCCCCACCGGGCCCATGCCCTCCACCGGTTGGAGCTGGTCCAGCATGTTCATGGCCTGCATGGCCACGGTCAGGCCGATGCCGCTCTCCATCTTGCTGGCCAGGTGATCGATGGGCGCCAGTTTCCCCCGGATGGTGCAGCCGTTATCGCAGTAGAGGAAGCGGACCAGGCGCACCCCCGCGGCGTGGCATGCGTTGACAACCTGTTCTGCGTTCATGGTGGGCTCCTTTTGTGGCAAACGACAGATACTGGGGGGCGGATCGGACGACCGGGCGCCGGATAATTGGAGATGTTGGTTGACTGGTGGATTCGTTAATTCGTGGATTGGGCTCAGGAAAGCTGCCCTGTCACTCTGTCAACCGACCATCCGGCCATCCGCTCCGCCCCCCCAACCGACACGGCTACGGGGTGATCTCCGCGGCGAAGGAGTAGACGCCCTTCTGCACCTGGATGATGGTCACCGCCTTGATGGGCTTGCGCTGCCCCTCGGGGTAGGTGATGGTGCCGGTGACCGCGGGGAAGTCCTTGGTGGCGGCCAGGGCGTCCCGGATGGCCTTGGGCTCCGCGGAGCCGGCCCGCTGGATGGCGTCCCCGATGAGCTTCATGGCGTCGTAGCCCAGGGCGGCGAAGGCGTTCTCCGGTGGACGACCGTACTCCGCCTCGTAGGCCTTGACGAAGTTCTGGATCTTGGGATCCGGGTTGTCCAGCGCGGCGTGGGTGGAGTAGTAGACGTCCGTGGCCAGCTCCCCGGCCACCTCCGCGATGAGGGGGGTGTCGAAGCCGTCACCGGAGAGGATGGGCTGGTTCAGGCCCGCCTCCCGGATCTGCCGGGTGGTGATGCCCGCCTCGTTGGGGATGGCGGAGACGAAGAGGACGTCGGGCTGGGGATCCAGCTCCTTGAGCCGGGCGATCTGGGCGGAGAAGTCCGTGTCCCCGGACTGGTAGATGTCCTCCAGCAGGATCTCCCCGCCGTTGGCCGTCCAGCGCTCCTTGAAGAAGGAGGCCAGGGCCGTGGTGAAGTCGTAGGCCTGGTCCACCAGCATCCAGGCCGTCTTGGCCCCCAGCTCCTGCATGGCGTAGTCGGCCACCGCATAGGCCTGGGTGTCGTCGCCGAAGGGCACCATGAAGAAG
>WGCB01000417.1 GCA_015494005.1 Caldilineaceae bacterium | reverse complement strand
ATGTACAGGGCCAGGGCTATATTTACCTGGCCTATACGGCCAATCGCCGCCATGGGGATCTGGAACAGGGCGTGCTCGCCTGCGCGCTCCGAGAGGTGGGGGAAGAGGAGGAGGCACGTTACAAAGCCCATGCACCGCGGAATGCAGATCTCCAGATCGTTCTTCTAAACGCGATCCAACGCTCTGTGCACTATACCCTCTGCACCTACAACCTGGTGGGCGCCCACGAGGAAAGCGTGCGTCCCCTTGCTCAGGCCCTCCATGCCTTGTCCACCGCCCAATCGGAGTATGTGCTGGATGTTTTCTTCGGACAAACCCTGGACCGTTGGCATCGACGAGAGCGGATTCTGCGGGAGATGCTGTCGGTCATCTCCCACTTCGTCCGTGAAGACCATCACAGCCATGAGCTGGAAGCATGCGCCCACATCCTTGGCCGCCTCCTGGATCAGGCCAGTTTGGCGCGTTTGGAATTCGACAACGCTATGAGCATTTGGTTGCCAAACGGTACCCAGGAACAGCTCTTCCTGCCCTGGTTGGCCTGGGAACGAGGAGCGCTACAGGTCGAGGGAGAGGTGCTCTATGGCCATGTCCACGGACATGTGGATCTGGATCACATTCTGGTGGACCGGGAAGGGAACACCTGGCTCATCGATTTCACCCAGGCCCGTCGGGATTTCCTGGTGATGGATTACCTCAGCCTGGAGATGAGCCTGAGGCATTGTCTCCTCCAGGCCTATCCGCTCTCCGAACGGCTGGTATTTGAGAAGACGCTGATGGAGGCGACATCCGCCCTGGAGGGCGATCCGAGTCGTCTCGATCTTGTTCTGCAGGAAATTCGCTTTCGAGAGCGGGAAATAGATCCACTGCGTCGTCGAACCATACAGTGGGCGTTAGAGGTGCGCTGCCAGGCCTGCGTACGCCTGGGCGTGGGTATAAGTAATTATCTAAAGCTCTTGTACGGCTACGTGCTCAAGGATCTCTGCACCTTCCATGCGGAGATCCACTACACAGTTTCTGAACTCCAGGACTTCGCCCAAGATCTGGTGTTGTTGGGACTGCTGGGCGAGGCGATTCTAACCTCAGGGCAGGAGTCACCCGACTTGCCTGAAGAAGCCCGGACAGGGCTGTGGATCGACCACCAGAATCGCCAGGTGTGGGTGCTCGGTCAGTTGGTGGACCTGACGCCTCAGGAGTACACCCTGCTTACCTACCTCCATAAACATCGGGGACGCCTCTGCACACCGGAGGACATCACCTGTGCCCTGGAAGGCGAAGACTACGAATACGACAAACTCCAGGATGAAGCCCGGCTGCGTAGTGCGGTGAATCGTCTCCGACGCAAGATCGAACCGGATCCGAAACAACCGCGTTTTCTCCTCACCGTGCGGGGGCATGGCTACAAGTTGGCCCCGTGACCCCCTGTAGTTCCTGTTCTACCTGGCGTCGTTCTACCAGGTCCACCTTGCGGCCGAAAATCGTCTCCAGTTCCCGGACCATTTGCAACCAGTCTCGAACTTCCCTCGCCTCCGATGGCCCAGCCTTCCCTCCGCTCTGTCCACCGCCTCTCGTCCCAGAGGGCGGTGGATGTTTTTTGAGGTCCTGACTTTGTTGACACCCAGGCCCCGCCCCGATACAATTCTTTTTCGCGGATCCGTGTGGGACGCCAACGCCTGCCCGCCTGGATCCCCCCGTGCATCTTCACCCTGCCCGGCCTACACCGGAGGACAGGAAAGGAACCTATGACACGACCAAGCCGGACCTCAACCCCGACGATCTCGGAGGTTTCCGAGATCACCGAGACGGCCACCCAGGGCCGAACTACGCCCGGGGAGGCCCCCAAGTACCACATCTGGACCATCGGCTGCCAGATGAACGTGGCCGACAGCAACCACGTGGCCGCGGAGCTGGAGAAGCTGGGCTACGAGCCCACGGACGACCTGGACCAGGCCCAGGTGGTGGTCCTCAACACCTGCGTGGTGCGCCAGAGCGCGGAGAACAAGGCCGTGGGCAAGCTGGGTAGCCTGAAGCCCTGGAAGCAGCGTCGCCCGGGCCGCACCCTGGCCCTCATGGGCTGCATGGTGGGCGTCAAGCCCAGCCCCAAGCTCCAGGCCCGCTTCCCCTTCGTGGATGTCTTCATGCCCCCCAGCGAGGCCAGCCCCCTGGTGGGGCACCTGCGGGAGGAGGAGATCGCCGCGGAGGCCTCCCGCCTGGAGCAGGAGCAGCTGCAGCGCCGCTACCGCCTCCAGGACCAGGCCGCCGTGGAGGGGCCGGGCCAGTCCATCCGCCACCTGGCCCTGAGCGGCCCAGCGCCGGTGGCCGCCTACGTGCCCATCGTCTACGGCTGCAGCCACGCCTGCACCTTCTGCATCATCCCCTTCCGCCGGGGCGTGGAGCGCAGCCGCCCGGTGGAGGAGATCGTGGCCGAGATCCAGGGCCTGGTGGCCCAGGGCGTGCGGGAGGTGACCCTCCTGGGCCAGATCGTGGACCGCTACGGCTACGACTGGCGGGGCGAGCTGGGCAACAGCGCCACCGTCCAGGCCTACGACGGCCAGGCGGAGGCCAGCGTGCCGGACCTGGCGGATCTGCTGCGGGCCGTCCACCAGATCGAGGGCCTGTGGCGCATCCGCTTCCTCACCAGCCACCCCAACTACATGACCGACCGCATCCTGGAGGCGGTGCGGGACCTGCCCAAGGTCTGCGAGCACATCGAGGTGCCCGTCCAGGCCGGCTCCGACGAGGTCCTGGCCCGGATGAAGCGGGGCTACACCAACCAGGAGTACCGGGAGCTGGTGGCCCACATCCGGGAGGTGATCCCGGGGGTGGCCATCAACACGGACATCATCGTGGGCTTCTGCGGCGAGACCGCGGAGCAGTTTGAGGAGACCTACCAGCTCCTGGCCGACCTAAAGCTGGACAAGGCCCACCTGGCCCGGTACAGCCCCCGCCCCGGCACGGCCAGCGCCCGCTTCCTGCCGGACGACGTGCCCGAGGAGGAGAAAGTGCGCCGGCACAAGGCCCTGGAGGCCCTGCAGGAGCAGGTCTGCGGGGAGATCAACGCCCGGCTCCTGGGCGAGACGGTGGAGGTCCTGGTGGAGGACCGGCACAAGGGGAAGTGGCGGGGGCGCACCCGTCAGAACAAGCTGGTCTTCATCGACTCGGAGCGGCCCCTGCGCGGGCGGCTGGTGGAGGCCCAGATCACCTGGACCGGCCCTTGGAGCATGCAGGCCCGCTTCGTCCGGGACGTCTCGCCAACGGACTGACCCAACGTCCAGCTTCTCGCTCCCAGCTTCCAACTTCCAGCATCCAACTTCCAGCTCCCAACTTCCATCTCCCAGGACACCCTTTCCATGAGCCCACTGCTCCTCAACCTGATCCTGTTCGTGGCTGGCTTCGCCCTGCTCACCGGCGGCGCGGAGTTCCTGGTCCGGGGCGCCAGCCGTCTGGCCCTGCGCCTGGACGTCTCCCCGGTGGTCATCGGCCTGACTGTGGTGGCCTTCGGCACCAGCCTGCCGGAGCTGCTGGTCAGCCTCATCGCCAATCTGGAGGGGGGCACCGCGGCGGAGCTGGCCATCGGCAACGTGGTAGGCAGCAACATCGCCAACCTGGCCCTCATCCTGGGGATCGTGGCCGTGCTGCGGGTGATCCAGCTGGAGCGCCAGCTCATGAAGCGGGAGTACCCCCTCATGCTCCTGGTCTCGGTGATCTTCGTCTACTTCGCCGCGGACGGGCAGATCAACCGGGCCGAAGGGCTCATGCTCATGGCCGGACTGCTGGGCTTCACCTATTTCAGCTACACTCTGAGCCGGGAGCTGCCCCTGGAGGAGCAGTCGGAGGTGCTGGAGTACGTGGAGGAGAGTCTGGACGGCGAGGCGGCTGTTCGGCCTGCGTTCTGGAACCTGGGGCTGGTAACCGTGGGCATCGTGGGGCTGGTGACGGGCGCCAACTGGCTGGTGGACTCGGCCCAGTTCATCGCCCGCTACTTCGGTGTCAGCGAGCTGGTCATCGGCCTTACTGTGGTGGCCCTGGGGACCAGCCTGCCGGAGCTGGCCACGTCCGTGGTGGCTGTCCTGCGCAAGGAGGGGGACATCGCGGTGGGCAATCTGGTGGGCAGCAACCTCTTCAACATGCTGGCCATTATCGGCATCACCGCCACGGTGCGTCCTCTGCCCGCCCCCACCCACATGCTGCGGGTGGACTTCCCGGTGATGCTCCTGGTGGCCGTGCTGCCCCTGGTCCTGGCCCTCCCCAAACCCCACCTGATGAACCGCTGGAAGGGCCTGATCCTGCTGGTCATCTACTTCGCCTACAACTTCTGGCTCTTCAACAGCGGCTACGTCCCCGTCACCCCTTAGCCCACCCTGTTTTCACCCTCTCATCCCGCCACCACCAGGCCCCGGCTGTAGAGCAGCCACATGCCCAGGCTGTAGGTCAGGGCGATGAGCAGCGCGTCCACCTCGATGAAGAGGAGGCGCCGCTCCAGCCGCGCTACGTTCCCCACCAGGGCCATGGAGGTCAGCACCACGCCCAGGACCGCGGCCAGGGTCATCACCGGGTCCACATCGCTGAGGAAATGGCCGGCAGTGTAGAACAGGTCCGTGGCTCCCAGGGCGAAGATGTTGAAGGCGTTGCTCCCGAACAGGTTGCCGATGGCCAGGTCGTAGGCCCCGATGCGGGCCGCGGAGATGGTGGTGGCCACTTCGGGCAGGGAGGTGACCACGGCCACCAGGGCCGCGCCGACGAAACCGGTGCTCACGCCTGTGGCCTCCGCGATGGCGGCCGCGCTCTGCACCAGCCAGGGCGTCACCAGGACCAGCACCGCCGTGGCCCCGGCGAAGCCCAGGAGGGCCCGGGCCAGGGTGGGCAGGGCCGCCTCCTCTTCCGGGCTGAGGGCTGCCGGGGTGGCGGCCGGGTTGCTCTGGTTGACCAGGCGCATGCCCCCCACGTAGACCAGCATGAGCACCAGGCTGTCCGCCCCGACCCAGGCCACGCCCACCCGGAGCTTGGCCAGCACGAAGAAGAGGGCCAGGCTGCCCAGGAGCACGGCGATCCCCGCGCTGATGGCGTGGCGCAGGGCCACAGCCCGCAGGATCCGCTGCCGCTGGTGGAGCAGGTCCAGGATGGCCAGCATGAACATATTGAACATGCAGCTGCCGAAGATGTTCCCCGCGGCCAGGGAGGGCACGGCCTGATCGATGGCGTTGATCATGGTGAGGAACTCGGGCAGGGAGGTGGCTCCGGCCAGGAGCAGGGTGCCGATGAACATGCCGCCCAGCCCCGTGCGCACCGCGATGACGTCCCCGTACTCGGCCAGCTTGACGGCGGCCAGGATGGTCAGCCCGGCGCTGATCCCGAAGGTGATCCAGGTCATGCCCCGGGCTCCTGGCTCGGCGGATCCGAGGCGGGCTCGTCGGTTGAGTCGTCCTGGGGTGGGGCGCTGAATTCCTTGCGCGCCCCTTTGGTGAAGGCCAGGGGCCAGACGGCCAGGACGCCGGTGTTGGGCTGGCCCAGATCCCCCACGATGGCTTCCGTGGCCTCCAGGCAGCGCTGGATCAGGGCCTCGTCCGGCACGATGGTGAGGAGGGTGTAGTGGCCCTTGGACTGGTTCTCCACCAGGGAGGAGAAGCCGAAGGCGTAGCGGGCAGCCACCAGGTGGGGGCGGCGGCGGTAGATGCCCGTGCTCTCCAGGATGGTGGCCCCCTGGATGCCGGCCTGGTGCCAGGCGTCCAGCAGCTCGTCCAGCTTGTCCGGGTCGTTGAGCACGAAGAGGATCATGTGCATGGCAGCACTCCCTGGCGTGGATCTGGGCGGTTCATGGGCCCCGCCCCTCCTGCCGCTGCTGGCGTGGCTTCCGCCTCCACGCGTGGAGCAGGGGCGAGCGGCG
>WGCB01000416.1 GCA_015494005.1 Caldilineaceae bacterium | reverse complement strand
GGGCTACCCCTACCGGGGCGACCCCGGCGCTCCCGTCACGATCTACGAGTACAGCGACTACCAGTGCCCCTTCTGCGCCCGGCACGTGAGCCAGACCGCCCCGGCCCTGGACAAGAACTTTGTGCGCAAGGGAACGGTGCGCTTCGTCTTCCGGGACATGCCCCTGGACAGCCTGCACCCCAACGCCACCCCCGCGGCCATCGCCGCTGCTGTGTGGCGGACCAGGGCCCGGTGGCCTACTGGAAGATGCACGACCTCCTCTTTGAGACCCAGCCGGAGTGGTCCGAGCTGCCGGATCCCAGCGGCTTCTTCGCGGACTTGGCCCAGCAGGCCGGCGCGGACCTGCAGCAGTACAAGGCCTGCCTGGAGTCCGGCGAGAAGCAGGCCCAGGTGGCCGCCAGCCTGGAGGAGGCCCAGAGCCTGGGCTTCAGCGGCACCCCCAGCTTCCGCTTTGTCCGGGAGGAGGACGGGGCCGGCTTCAACCTGGTGGGCGCCCAGCCCTACAATGTTTTCGACCAGTGGATCAGCGCCCTCCAGGCTGGGGAGGACCCGGTGGACCCGCAGCAGGCCCAGCGGGAAGAGCCTCAACTGCCCTTCTGGGCCACCGCGGAGGGCCTCCAGCCGGATCCGGATCGACCGGGCTACACCATGGCCGGGGACGAGTTCCGAGGCGACCCGGAGGCCACGCTCACGGTGGTGGAGTTCAGCGACTTCGAGTGCCCCTTCTGTCGCAAACACACCCTGGAGACCCAGCCGGTCCTGGACCAGGAGTTTGTGGAGCCGGGCACGGTGCGCTGGGTGTTCAAGCACTTCCCCCTGAACAACATCCATCCCCGGGCGGCCATCGCCGGGGTGGCCGCCGAGTGCGCGGCGGAGCAGGGCCAGTTCTGGGAGATGCATGACAAGCTCTTCACCTCCACGGACCGCTGGGTCAACAACCAGCCGGAGGAGGGCCTGAAGGCCCTGGCCGAGGAGCTGGGCCTAGACATGGATGCCTTTAACGCCTGCCTGGAGGATCCGGATATGATGGACCGGGTGCGCAGCGACCAGGCCGACGGCGCCCCCTTTGTGCGGGGCACCCCCACCTTCGTGATTCTGTTCCCCAACGGGGATGGCCGACTGATCCCCGGCGCGCTGCCCGCGGACCAGTTCAGCCAGGCTCTGACCCAGCTCCTGGAGCAGGCGGAGTCGGCCAACTGATCGTTCACTGGCTTCCTGGCCCTGTCCGGGTGGCCGAAAGGAGAGGAGGCATGCGATTTCTGTTTCGTGCCACCCTGTTTCTAGGGTTGATTGTGGTGCTGGCCGCCTGCGGTGGCCAGTCCAAGAGCAACCAGGAGGCTCCGTCCGCAGCGGAGCAACCCGCGGCAGAGCAACCGGCAGCGGAGCAGCCCGCGGCAGAGCAGGCGTCCGCATCGTCCGCCGTCACGGACACCCCCGCGCCGGTGGCCGCCGCGTCCAGCCAGGAGCCCACGGCCGCTCTGGAGGCCACCCCCACCGAAGCCCCTGCTGCTCAGGAGTCCCAGGACTGGAGCCAGAACGCCTGGCAAGATGGGGACCTCTACGTGTTGGGCAACCCGGAGGCCCCCATCCGGCTGGTGGACTACTCGGACTTCCTCTGAAGCGCCTGCCGCTCGCACGTGGTGCGAGTTGAGCCGGAGATCGTGGCCAACTATGTGGCCCAGGGCAAAGTGCAGCTGGCATTCTCCCACGTGCTGGATCACCGCCCCTCGCCCCTGGCCCACCAGGGCGCGGAGTGTGCCGGGGCCCAGGCGCCCATCAAGTTCTGGGAGATGCACAACGCCCTCTTCGAGCGCCAGTCCAACCTCTGGCAGAACACGGAGGGCACCCTGGCCGAGATCGCCCAGGACATCGGCCTGGACACGGAGGCCTTCCAGGCCTGCCTGACATCCGGGCAGTTCGCGGAGAAGGTCCAGCGCATGGACCAGGCGCGGCGCTCTCTGGGCATCCGCCTGCGCCCCTCCTTCGACCTGAACGGCCGGGTCATTCCCGGCGCCCAGCCCTACGAGACCTTCGCCCGCCTCTTCGACGAGATCCTGAGCCAGTGACCGACCGCTAATCGAGCCCACCCCATCCCAGGGCATCCGCCCGGGCCGTGGAACTCTTGACAACGCACCAGCGTTTCAGGGGAAACCAGGGCCCGGGCTTTTCGTTGCCTGGAGAACCGGTCGGGAAGCCGCCCAGGAGCGATCGGAAATGAATGGGGAATCCTCCAGACCGGTTGACAGCGTTTCTTGCTGCCGCCAGGCAATTTGAGTCCCGCACCCGATGTGATAGAATTTCTCTGCAATTTCGCTTAAGAAACCGTCCGATGGGTGGCTTTCCCCCAGGCCTTCCTGGACGACTTCACGCTCAAGGAAATGCTCGGCATGAAGCGTTTCGCCTTGTTGATCGTGGGCCCGATCCTGGCC
>WGCB01000415.1 GCA_015494005.1 Caldilineaceae bacterium | reverse complement strand
GGAGCGCACCGTGCCCCTGGCCAGCCGGGTGGTGACCTTCTTCGGCCTGCTGCTGGGGGAGGCCGAGCGGGCCGGCCAGTTGACCGTCCCCCAGGCCTACCGGCAGATCCCCCCGGCTCTCCAGGGGGTGGTGGACGGCTATCTGGCCGAGCTCCCGGTGGAGGGAGCCACCCCGGCGACCTTCGTGCTGGCCATGCTGGTCTGGAGCCGACTGAACGGCCACGTTTGGGCAGAGCTGCAGGGGCACTTCCCGCCGGACATGACCGAGTCCAGCGAGCTTTTCCAGATCGAGGTGACCGCCATCTGCCAGGAGCTGGAGTTGGGTTCCGGGAGCCTCACCTAGCACGGCTGTGTCCAGCCCATTCTTGAAACGGAGCGTCCCATGAACACCCTTTTGAAACTGGAAGAAGGCGCGCTGTTGGCACTAGCTTTCCTCCTCACTCTTTCCCTTGACCTGCCCTGGTGGTGGTTCTGGCTCCTGCTGTTGACGCCGGACTTGTCCATGCTGGGCTACCTACACAACCCCAAAACCGGCGCTTTCCTCTACAACCTGTTTCATCACAAGGGGCTGGCCGTGGCGGTTTACGGGACAGGCACACTACTGGGATGGCCTGTCTGGCAGTTGGTAGGACTCGTACTGCTGGGACACACCAGCCTGGATCGGATGTTCGGTTACGGGCTGAAGCGAATCGATTCGTTCAAACATACCCATCTGGGGCGGATCGGATCCAGGGCCTGACGACGTTTTCGGCGAACCAGGCCCCGCAAACACGAAAGGTACAGAAATGGCATTCAAACGAGTGGTAGTCACAGGCAAGGGAGGCCCGGAGGTCATCCAGGTGGTGGAAGCGGAGCGGGAGGAGCCGGGTCCCGGCCAGGTGCGGCTGCGGGTGGAGGCCAGCGGCGTGGCCTTCGCGGACATCATGGCCCGGCGCGGGGCCTACCCCGGCCTCCCGCCCCACCCGTACACCCCAGGCTACGACGTGGTGGGCGTGGTGGACAAGCTGGCCGACGGCGTGACAGGCTTCGCCCCAGGCCAGCGGGCAGGGGCCCTGATGCTGGGCTTCGGCGCCTGCGCGGAGTTCGTCACCGTGCCCGAGGAGATGCTGGTCCCTGTGCCCCAGGGGATGGACCCCGGGGAAGCGGTCAGCCTCTTCCTCAACTACCTGACCGCCTGGCAGCTCCTCTACGAGATGGCCCAGGTCCAGCCGGGGGAGCGGGCGCTGGTCACCAGTGCGGCCGGCGGTGTGGGCACGGCCCTGCTGCAGCTGGGCAAGCGGGCCGGCCTGGAGCTGATAGGCACGGCCTCCTCGGGCAAGCTGGCCCTGGTGGCCGAGTTGGGCGCCATCCCCGTGGACTACCGCAGCGAGGATGTGGTCCAGCGCCTGGGCCAGGATGGGAAGGGCCTGGACGTGATCTTTGACGGCGTGGGGGGCAAGACCGTGCGCCGGGCCTACCGTCTGCTGGGCAAGGGCGGGCGGCTGGTCCGCTACGGCTTCCTCTCCCTGGACGCCAGCAACCTGGTGGCCTTTCTGCCGGCCATCCTGGAGACCACCTGGCTGCGGCTCCTGCCCGACGGCAGGCGGGTCCTCTTCAACCAGGGGCTGCCCGAGTTCGTGGCCCAGAACAAGGGCTGGTATCGGCAGATCATGGCCGAGCTTTTCCGGCTCCTGGAGCAAGGGGCCATCCGACCGGTCATCGGCAAGCGCCTGCCCCTGCAGGAGACCGCCCAGGCCCATCGACTCCTGGAAACCGGGGCGGTCCAGGGCAAGATCGTCCTCCTGGCTCAGGGATGAACGCCCAGGAAGCCCCCTGGCCGTCCGTGCCATCTGGCAACCCGACACCGCTTTCCATCCTTCAAAAACAGGAGAGACCCATGACCACGAATTCCACCTTCACCGCCTGGAAACCGCCTGTCACCCCGCCGGCCTGGGTGAACCGGCTGGTGATCGGGCTGTTGCGCTCGCCCCTGCATCGGGTTGTCAGCGGCAAGATCCTGCTCCTCTCCTTCACCGGGCGCAGGAGCGGCCGGTCCTACACCATCCCGGTGAGCTACGTGCAGGAGGGGAGCGTCGTCCTCTGCTCCACGGACCGGGAGGCTCGGATCTGGTGGCGCAACCTGCGGGGCGGCGTGCCGGTGACCGTGCAGCTGCGGGGGCGGGAGGTGCAGGGACGGGCGGACGTGATCGAGGACGATCGAGAAGCCATCGTCCAGGGCATCCGGCGCATCCTGGCGGTGGCGCCTGGGGATTCCCGGTACTACGGCGT
>WGCB01000414.1 GCA_015494005.1 Caldilineaceae bacterium | reverse complement strand
GATGGCCCACTTTCCTCACACGAACTCCACCTGGTAGTGGACGGTGTAGCGGCCCAAGGCGGCGTCGATCCGGGCGCGCAGGGCCGCTGGGTCCGCGCCGGGCTCCGGGGTGGCCTGGATCCGGGCCAGGGTGCCGTGGAGCTTGTCCGGCCCCACCGTCACCTGCACCTCGGCCACCCCCTCCACGGCGGCCACTTCCTCTCCGTAGACATCCTGCACCTCCTGCCAGACCAGCTGGGGCTTGAAGATCTTGCCCACCGCGGTCACGGGCAGGGCCTCCACCAGGCGGATGGCCTTGGGCACCGCGGCCCGTTCCGGGATGCGCTCCCGAGCGAAGGCCAGGAGCTCCTCTTCCGTGGCCGAGGCGCCAGGCTGGAGCTGGACGTAGGCCACGGGCAGCTCGCCCACCCGGGGATCCGGCCGGCCCACCGCGGCCACCAGGGCCACGGCCGGGTGCTGGTGCAGGGGATCCTCGATGAGCTTGGGGTCGATGTTGTGCCCGCCCCGGATGATCAGCTCCTTGCGCCGGCCCGTGAGCCAGAAGTAGCCCTCTGGATCCTGGCGGCCCAGGTCGCCGGTGTTGAGCCAGGGCCCTTGCCCGTCGCCGCTGTCGATCCAGATGCCCTGGTTGTGCCGCTCCTCCCGGTAGCCGGGGAAGACGTTGGCGCCCCGGATGGCGATGACCCCGATCTCGTCCGCGGCACACTCCCCCTGGTAGACCCCCTCCTCGTCCAGGCGCAGGGCCTTCATCTCCTGATAGGGCAGGCGGAAGCCGATGGAGCCGATGCGCCGCTCCCCCTCCGGCGGGTTCACCGAGCTGACGCAGGTGCCCTCGGTCAGGCCGTAGCCCTCCAGGATGCGGATGCCCGTGCGCTTCTCAAACTCCTGGAAGACCTCCACGGGCATGGGGGCCGCGCCGCAGATGGCGAACTGGAGGGAGCTCACGTCGCTCTGGCCGATGGGCACCTGGAGCAGGCCGCTGTAGACCGTGGGCACCCCGCTGAAGAAGTTCACCCGGTAGTGCTCCACCATCTTCCAGAAGTTGGGGATGACCCCTTCGCCCCGGTAGCCCTGGGGCGTGCCCAGGACCACCGTGGCCCCCTGGCTCCAGGGGATGAGGCCGGTGACGATGACGCCGTTCACGTGGAAGAGAGGCAGACCGCAGAAGAAGACGGTCCCCGGCCCCACCTCCAGGCTGAAGAGGGAGGCCCAGGCGTCGTAGACCTCGTTGAAGTGGGTGTGCTGGGCCAGCTTGGGCGTGCCCGTGGTGCCCCCGGTGTGGAAGTAGGAGGCGATGTCGTCGGGCTGGAAGGTGCGTCCACTGACCAGCCGGTCGTCGGGCTGATCCGCCAGGGCCTGCTTGAAGTCCAGGATGCGCTGGGGGCCGCCCTGGTCCACCGGGGGCCGGCTGGCCCGGATGGCCGCCGCCATGGCCGGGGGCAGGTAGTCCGCCAGATCCACCTGGAGGATGGTCTCCAGGGTGGGCACCGACTCCCGGATGGCCTCCACCTTTTCCCAGATGTCCACGCCGGGGAAGGGGGCCAGGGTGACCAGCACCCGGGCCTCCGCGGCCTGGAGGATGTCCCGGATCTGGGCCGGTTCCAGCAGGGGGTTGATGGGGTTAACGATGCCCGCAGCCTCCCCGCCCCAGATGGTGAAGTGGGCCTCGGGCAGGTTGGGCAGGATCATGGAGACAGTGCGCCCCGGCTGGATGCCCAGCTCTGTGAAGGCGTTGGCCGCCCGGTGGATCTGGGCCATGAGCTCCCGGAAGGTGAAGGTCACCGCTTGGTCGTAGGCGTTGCCCTGGAGGAAGAAGTGCAGGGCTGGCTGGTCCGGGTGGATGGCCGCGCCCTGCTGGAGCATCTCGTAGGTGGAGGAGGGCAGGCCCCGCTCCGCCAGGGGGATCTGCTCGATGGTTTCGATGTCTTGGATGGTTCGGATCTTGTTCATTGGCTGGGAGTTGGGAGATGGAAGTTGGGAGATGGAAGTTGAGATTCGGGAAACGGGATGTGGGATGTGCACTCACTTCCAGTGGCGCATGGGCAGGCCAGGCACCGGGGAGCGGAAGGTGGGCAGGTGGGGCATGGCCAGGGAGCCCATGTAGACGGTGCGCAGGTCCGGTCCGGCGAAGGTGACGCTGGCCGGGAACTGGAGGGTGGGCCCCACGCAGGCGAACATGTCCTCCGGGGTGAGGGCCCGGTCCGCCAGCTTGGCCACCGCGTTCTCCAGGGCGGGCATGTTCACGTCCTCGAAGACCGTGTGGTGCTCCCCGTCCGGCGTGATGATGACCAGCCCGTTGCGCAGCACCGTGGTGACCCAGACGTTGCCCTCCGCGTCGAAGGTGAAGCCGTCCACGTAGGCGCCGAAGCCCAGATCCTCCGGCCCGAAGACCTCCTGGGCGCCCAGGCTGCCGTCCGGGTTCACCGGGTAGCGGAGCATGCGTTTGGCCATGGTCTCGGCCACGTAGAGGTAGGACTCGTCCGGGTCCATGCGCACCTCGTTGGGGAAGAGGATGCCGTCGGCCACGATGCGGGGGCCCTTCTCGTCCAGGAGGATGATGTAGCCGTCCGGGTCGTCCAGGTGGGCCATGGAGGCGAACCAGGGCATGCGCCGGGTGGAGACGGAGATCCAGAGCCGGTCCTGGCTGTCGATGAAGACGAAGTTGGCCGCGCCCAGGGGCTTCTGGCCGTCGATCTCGTCCAGGATCACCTCATGGCTGCCGTCCCGGTGCAGCTTGTAGATGACCCCATCCCCGATGTTGGCGATGAGGATGTTTCCGTCCGTGTCCATGGCCAGGCCGTTGGGCTCCCCGCCGAGCTGGCCCACCGTGGCCTGGCTGCTGTCGGGATCGATGCGGGTGACGCCGCCCCGGTTGTCCGAAGCCCACAGGGTGCCGTCCTTTTCCGCCAGCACGCTCTCGGGCCGGCTCAGGTCGTGGGCGTAGAACTGGATCTGGGAGAGATCCAGGCGGAAATCCTTGATGCTGGACACTGTCTCTTATACACAT
>WGCB01000413.1 GCA_015494005.1 Caldilineaceae bacterium | reverse complement strand
AGCCCGGTCAGCACCAGGAGCAGGGTGGCCAGGGAAGCGATCAGGAGGGTGGCCACGACCAGGGCCATGACCAGCCCCGCCAGATCCTCCACCGGCGACGTGGGGGGTGCTTCCTGGAGGATCCGCGCAGGGGATGTGGCGAGGAAGACCACTCCGATTGCCATCATAGTTGCCAGGCTCCTTCCGCACAGTGTCCGACATCGCTTCCGATGTCATTTTCCGGTGTCATTTCCGGTATCATGATCCGATATCGTGGCGCCGCGTGTTTCCACCGGATGCGCCGCCAAAGCCCGCCTCGTGTCACCGGGCCCGGGAGAAGGGCCCCCGGCTCCGTCCTGAGGGAGGCCCCAGGAGCACCGCGTTGCCCAGGAGCCAGACTAGGACCAGGGCCACCACCAGGATCAGCCCCAGCTGACTGGAGAGGGCGAACCAGTCCGCCTGGGGAAGCTCCAGGGGCAGAGGACGCCAGCCCCCCATCCCCCTCCCCAGGGCCAGAAGCCGCTGCCAGAAGAGCAGAGTCAGCTGGCCCTGCACGGCCAGGCCGGTGCGCAGCCAAGGGAGCAGGCCCTTCACCAGGCTGGGGCCGAAGAGGGCCAGGAGGCCCAGGCCCACCAGGAGCTGCCCCCCCAGGATCAGCTCGTCCAGGCGGCTGGCCCCGGGCACGGGCTCCTTCTCGATACGGGCCATGACCTCCTCGACCAGCCCAGGCGGGGGAGGCAGCTCCTCCGCGGTGGCCAGGCTGGCGGAAAAGTGGGCCCACTCGTCCACCAGGGCCTGGCAGGCAGGGCACCCCTGGAGATGGGCAGCGAAGGCCGCGTGCTCCAGGGGGCTCAGCTCCCCGTCCAGGAAGAGGAAAACCGTCTCCTCCTGGCCCGAACATTCGTCCCATCGTTGCTCGTTCATCGCTCACCCACCCCTTCGAGAATCTGTCGCAGATGTTTGCGGGCCCGGAAGAGCCGCACCTTCACGTTGCTCACGCTGATCCCCAGGATCTGGGCCATCTCCTGGTAGGAGAGCTCCTGGAAGTGGCGCAGTTCGATGACCGCCCGCTGGTCCGGGGGCAGGGCCAGGACCGCCTCCCGCACGCTCTGCTGGCGCTCCCCCTGGAGCAGGCGGCGCTGGGGCTCGTCGGAGAGGTCCGGCAGCTCCAGGGCGTGCTTCTCCAGCCGCTCCTCCAAGGAGAGCTCGGGTCGCTGTCGCTTCAGCCAGTTCAAGGAGAGGTTGATGGCGATGCGGCAGAGCCAGGGGGCCAGAGGCGCGTCCCGGCGGAAGGTGTGCAGGGAGCGGTAGGCCCGGACGAAGGCCTCCTGGGCGATGTCCGCGGCCTGGTGATGGTCGCCGACCAGGCGGTAGCTGGCGTTGAAGACAGCTCGCTGGTAGCGTTCCACCAGCAGGCGGAAGGGGGCCGAGTCCCCGGCCAGGACTTGCTCGATGATGGCTGCGTCTGTGGGTTGGTCCGTGGTCTGCGCTGGGGTCTGCACTGTGGCCTGCACCCTGGGCTTCGTCGCGATGGTCATCCACACGCTCCTCTGCCTCTTTATACCACGGAGTCGGGAGAAATGTTACAGGGAATGTAGGAGAAAAAAGACCTGGCAGGTTTCGAAACCGACCAGGCCAGGGTGCAGGAGCGGGATGGGAGACGTTGAGGGGTGCTCGGTGGATCGGTCGCAGCGGTTTCCGTGGGTCGCTCCCGGCCCCGGCCAGGGGGGGCTCGCTCAGCCACCTAAACTGCGGTCAATTTGAAAGCGGAAGCTTTCCTGGCTCTCGCCGGATGCGCCATCCGGCGGGTCACGGACCCGCCTAGCGCCTCCAAAACTGCCGGTTCCAATTTGACTTGGGTTTAGAGGTTCTTGTGGGGATCCAGGGCATCCCGCAGGCCGTCGCCGATGTAGTTGATGCTGATCACCGTGAGGAAGATCATGAGGCCAGGGAAGAAGGCCATCCACCAGTTGCCTTTGCGCATCTCGTCCTGGGCCGCGTTGAGCATGTTGCCCCAGGTGGGGGTGGGCGGCTGCACGCCGAAGCCCAGGAAGCTCAGGCCGGACTCCGCGATGATGGTGTTGGCCACCAGCAGGGTGGCGGCCACGATGATGGGGGTGGCGGTGTTGGGCAGGATGTGGCGGAAGACGATGCGCATGTTTTGGATGCCCAGCGCCCGGGCCGCCTCCACGAACTCCTTCTCCTTCAGGCCCAGGAACTGCCCCCGCACCAGCCGGGCTGTGCCCGTCCAGGAGAGGATGCCCAGGATCAGGATGATGCCGCCCACGCCCCCGTTGGCCTTCAGCGGAGGCACGTCCCAGGAGCGCAACAGCAGGGTCATGATGATGAGCATGAAGAGGCGGGGCATGGAGATGAACAGATCCGTCAAGCGCATGAGGATGTTGTCTAGGCGGCCGCCGTAGTAGCCGGCCAGGGCGCCGATGGTGGTGCCGATGCCGATGCCCACCACCGTGGCCAGCAGGCCGATGGTCAGGGAGACCCGGCCGCCGTAGAAGAGGCGGGTCATCATGTCCCGGCCCAGGGTGTCCGTGCCCATGGGATGCTGCAGGCTGGGCGGTTCGCGCCGCTCTCGCATGCTGCTCTTTTCCGGATCGTAGGGGCTGACCACGGAGACGAGGATGGAGCCCAGGATCAGGAGCAGGAGCACGAAGGAGCCGAGCATGGCCATGTGGTGGCGTCGGAACTGGCGCCAGGTCATGCTGAGCATGCTGCGCTCCTTGCCCTGCTGCACCGAGAGGTCGAGTCGATCCATGGTGGTGGTAGCCATTGGTTCTCCGCTTTTTGGAACGTTTCCGGAAGTGGCGGCCATGCCGAGGAAGCCCAGTTGCGGCCCGCTCAGTCGTAGCGGACCCGGGGATCCAGCACCGCGTAGGTGATGTCTGCCAACAGGTTGAAGAGGATGATCAGGGAGGCGTTGATCATCACGATGCCCATGAGCAGGGGATAGTCCACCCGCTGGGCGGAACGGAAGAAGAGCCGTCCCATGCCGGGCCAGGAGAAGATGGTCTCCGTGAAGAGGGCGCCGCCGAAGAGGCCAGGCAGCTGCAGGGCCATGATGGTGATCACCGGGGTGAGGGCGTTCTTCAGGGCGTGGCGGAGGATGACCTGGAGCTCGTTCAGCCCTTTGGCCCGGGCCGTGCGCACGTAGTCCAGGTGGATCACCTCCAGCATCTGCCCCCGCATGTAGCGGGTGTAGGTGCCAGTGCCGAAGAGGGCCAGCATGGTCACCGGCAGGATCAGGTGCTGGATGCGCTGGCCCAGGGTCGGGTTGTCCACGCCGTAGGGCGCCATGCCGCCGCCGGGCATGAGGGGCTTGCAGTCCCCGCAGTCCCAGAGATGGGACCAGGAGAAACCGCTGGAGGGGCTGACCGGGTTGTTCAGCCAGACGTTGAAGACGATGATCAGGATCAGTCCGAACCAGAAGATGGGCACAGCCTGCCCCACGAAGGCCAGGAAGGTGGCCACGTGATCGAAGACGGAGTACTGTTTCAGCGCGGAGATGATGCCGATGGGGATGGCCAGCAGGATGGTGACGATGAAGGAGATCACCATGAGCTGCAGGGTGTTGGGCAGGCGATCCCCGATCTCCGTCAGGACCGGCCGCCGGGTGGCGTTGCTGTAGCCCCAGTCCCCCACCAGGATGCGGCTGATCCAGGCCAGGTAGCGCTCGTGGATGGGCTTGTTCAGGCCCAGCTGTTCCTCCAGGCGGGCCAGGTCCTCAGGGGTCAGGTTGGGGTTCTCCTCGAAGGCGGACATGGGGCCGCCCGGGGCCAGGGAGATGAGCACGAAGACGATGAAGCTGATGAGAAAGAGCAGGGGGATGGCCTGAAGCAGGCGCCGGATGATGTAGGATGTCACCGGAAAAGACCTCCGGACAGCACAGGGATTGACGGCAGCAAGGCGGACGAGAAAGCGGAGACACGAAGGACATCGGGCGGGTTGGGGATCGGTGCACTTCCGATCCCCAACCCGATTCTGGTCCTGGTTGTCAGCCTGCTGGGCCGGGAGCCTGGCCAGCAGGACGGGTCACGTTACTGCTTGTCCCACATCTCCGCGTTCCAGGTCTGGTTGTCCCAGGGATTCACGTCGAAGCCCACGATGTTCGAGCGGCTCAGGTGCACGTCCGAGCGGTCGTACAGGTAGATGTGGGGATCGTCCTTGGCGATCTCCTCACAGACCACCTGGTAGGCCGCCTTGCGCTCGGCCAGATCCGGCACGGAGCCAGCCCGATCCAGGGCCTCGCTGGCCCGGTCGTTGACCCAGCGGCTGTAGTTGAAGCCGCGACCCCCGTTGGCCTCCGTGGGCATGCTGTCCTTGTGGAAGTAGCCGTACATGTGGGCCTGGGGATCCACGCCGCCGCTGGTGGTGTACATCAGGATGTCGAAGTTGCCATGCTTGCGGAAGGCGCCGCTGGCCCAGGAGCCGAAGAGCTCGGAGCTGGGCACGTTCTCGATGTAGAACTCCACGCCGATCTCGCTCATCATCTCGATGAGGAGCTGCTCGGCCTCTTCCCGGAGCTGGTTGCCGGTGGTGGTCTGGAGCTTCAGGCGCAGGGGAGTGCCTTCCTCGGCGTTGGCGCAGCCGTGGCATTCCCGCACGCCATCGCCGTCCTCATCCGTGAAGCCGGCCTCCTCCAGCAGGGCTTTCGCCCCCTCGGGATCGTACGGGGAAGCCGGGATGTCGCACTTGGGCCAGCCGATGTTCAGCTCGCTGGTGCCTACGGTGGTGGCGCCGAAGAGGAGCTCGTCCACGATGAACTGCTTGTCGATGCCCAGCTCGATGGCGTTGCGCACCCGCACATCACCCAGCAGCGGATGGGGGTTGTTGATGGGATCGTCCGTGGCGTCCAGGGTGGGGTCAGCCAGGTTCAGGAGCAGACGCTCCGTGCCCGGGCTGGGGCGCTTGTTCACGGTCACGTCCGGGTTGGCCTCGAACTCGGGCACGTCCGCCTCGGTCAGATCCCAGAGGATGTCGATCTCGCCCGAGGTGATGAGGGCCTTGCCCACTTCCCGACTGGGGATGATGCGCACGATGATCTGGTCCGCCTTGGGCAGATCCGGATAGCCTCGATACTTCTCGTTCTTCACCAGGGTGATGTGATCGCCAGAGACCCACTCGGTGAGGACGAAGGGGCCCGTGCCCAGCAGACCGTCCCAGTTGTAGTCCCAGTTCTGCATGTCCGCGGGATCGCCGGTGGCGTGCCGGGGCATGATGGCGCCGAACAAGGTCAGGTAGGGGGCGTAGAACTCGCTGTACTGGACAGTGACCTTGTAGTCCCCGTCGCAGGTGACGGACTCGATCTTGTCGTAGCCCGTGGTGCTCACCGCGCCGCTCTCCGGATTGGTGATGGCCTCCCAGGTGAAGACCACGTCGTCGCAGGTGAAGGGCTCGCCGTCGGACCAGACCACGCCCTCCCGCAGGTTGTAGGTCACGGTCATGCCGTCCTCGGAGACCATGCCGTTCTCCACGCTGGGCACCTCCGTGGCCAGGGCCGGGTAGAAGTTGCCGTCCGGGTCCACACCCAGCAGCCCCTCCACCACCATGCTGTTGACCTCACCTGCGGCGGTCTGGGTGGCGATGTAGGGGTTCAGGATCTCGGGCTCCTGGTAGAGGGCATAGACGATCTGCTTCATCTCCTGGGCCGGGGCGGCCTCCTCCGCGGGGGCCGCTTCCTCGGCGGGAGCGGCTTCCTCGGCGGGCGCCGCCTGCTCTCCGGATGGCGCCGGGGACGCGGCCGGGCAAGCGGTCAGCGTCAGGGCGGCTGCCACCAGGATGATCCACAAAACCGACCAACTGCGTAGTTTGTTCACGGTCTTCCTCCTGATTTCATTGGGCTGGGACGAGATTGGTTTGGAAAGAACGGGGTAGCGAAGAAACGGTGTGGCCGCGCCGCTCGGCCTGGAAACTGTGGGACGACGAATGGATGTTGGGGCGGACTTCTGCTGGCCGGCCGCAGGCCGACTGCATCGGGAGACAGAGCCGGGTGAGTTCAAGCATGCGTGGCAACGATGGTTACCCAGATCAGGATACGTCCACCGGGCGCTCTGCTGGCGAAAGCAGCCCAGGGAACGACGAGGAAGAATACGGATGTCATCCAGGGGGAATTTAAAGCCAGTATAGCGATTTGGCCAGAGCATGTCAAACACATTTGGCGCTTTTCCTGCATCCCCGCTCCGGGACGACGAGAGCCTGGGAAGGGGCGTCTGTCCGCTGAAGGACAGGACATGCCCCGTGTCCACCGAACTCATCCCCCTAGCGCGGCGCGCCCAAAAACCGGGTCTTTCTGACAAAACCCCAGAAATTTGCTATACTCCAGCCCATGGCTTACTCGTACACCGACTACTATCGTGCCCTGCGCTTGATCATGCGCATCGACAGCCTGCTGGTGGGGATCGGCCTGGGCCTCCTGCTCCTCATCTACCCGGCGGATCTCCTCACCGGCTGGGGATTCGTGGCGCCAGAACCGGCCTGGCCTGCTCGCCTGGCCGGATCCAGCCTGCTGGGCATGGGCGTGGGCTTCTGGTTCGCCGCCCGGGAACAGGACGTGCGCCTGGCCTCGGTGATCACCCTGTTGATCAGCAACGGCCTGGTGGCCGGGGTTCTCCTGGCCGCCTACCTACAGAAGGAGCTGGTCCACCTGAGCCTGGTGGGCCGAGTGCTGCTCATCGCCCTCTTCGCCACCTGCCTGGCTGCGGTGGTCATTGCCCTGCCCCACCTGCGCCCGGAGCGCCAGCCTTTTCGTTGACCCCACCGTGCTTCCTGTAACGTTTCCTCGGCCCGGGGAATCTACTAGACGAGAGCGATCGCCATCGTGACCGAACTGCTGCCCATCGACCTGGACGTCTACAAGGACGAGGAAGAGCTCCTCCAGGGCCTGCGACGCCAGGATCCCCACGCCTGCGCCTGCATGCTGAAACGCTACGCTGGCCGCATCTATGCCCTGGGGCTGCGCATGTTGGGCGACCAGGACGAGGCGGAGGAGATCCTCCAGGAGACCTTCATCAAGGCCTGCGACAAGATCGACCAGTTCGAGGGGCGGAGCAGCCTGGGCACCTGGCTCTACCGTATCGCCACCAACGCCGCGCTCATGCACATCCGCAAGCGCAAGCCCACCGTCTCCTTGGACCAGGAGCTGGACGAGAACGACCTGGCCCTGCCCAAGACCCTGGTGGAGTGGCAGCCGGATCTGGAGCAGGTGGCCCTCTCCGGCGAGCTCCAGGAGGCCCTGGAGACAGCCTTGCTGGAGCTGAGCGAGCCCCTGCGGGCCGTCTTCCTCCTGCGGGATGTCCAGGGGCTGAGCACGGCGGAGACCGCCCAGGCCCTGGGGATCAGCACCTCCGCGGCCAAGGTGCGGCTGCACCGGGCTCGCCTCCAGCTGCGGGAGATCCTGAGCCAGAATCCCCACATCGCCCTGGAGGAGTTCGGGATCCAGGGGAACGCCGGGGCCAATTCCAACGATGGCCAGGCGGCATCTGAGCACGGGGAAGCAAAGGAGCGATCATGAGCACCACAGGCCAGGCCAATCCAGAGGCCCAAGCCAGCCAGGAAACGGATTGCGGCTACCTGGAGCAGCTCTCCGACTTCATCGACGGGGAGCTGGCCCCAGAGCTCTGCGCGGAGCTGGAGCAGCACATGGCCGAGTGCCACAACTGCCGCATCGTGGTGGACACCCTGCGCAAGACCATCAGCCTCTACCACACCCTGGGCAACAGCCAGACCGAGCTCCCCGCGGAGGTGGAGGAGCGGCTCTGGCGGCGCTTCGAGCTGAGCGATCTCCTGCAGCGGGCAAAGCAGCACAGCAGCGACCCGGAAGCCTCCTCGGGCACCTCCCCGGAGGCCTCCGCCCCGAACGACCCCGCCAGCGAAAATTAATGTTCCCTGGGCCCCTTCCCTCCGCAGAAGGTGGCATCTTTCCCTTGCATTCCCATCCCACACGTCCCGGATAGTTGGTAAGAGGCGTTACGGCCCCCTGCCCCGGCCTGGGGTAGCATACAGATGCATTCTTCCTCCTCCTTTGTGCATCGGAAGCGGCGCTCTCGAACCGGGACGCCGCTTCCGGTGTTTTGGGGCCGGCTGATTTTCTCTGGACGAGCCCCGGCCCGCTGTGCTACAATCCGTCCGCACGCTTCCCCAACCGGCTTCCTTTTCCAAACTGCGCCCACTTTCAGGATTCGCGCCATGAACCTCCTGCGCAAGCTCTTTTCCCGGACCCAACTGGACGGCGAGGCCCTGGCCCGCTCCGACGAGCTGGCCGACTACGCCCAGATCGACCTGCTGAGCCAGTTCCAGTCGCCCCGCCCCCTCCACTCGGCGGCGGAACGACGCCCCTGGGAGCGAGCCCTGCCCCGCTCCTACGAGCAGACCATCTCCCTCTTCCTGAAGCAGGGCTGGCTGGAGCCCAAGGCCGGGCCGGAGGATAAGGTGATCCAGAAAGGGGACGAGACCCTGATCCGGGATCCCAGGCTGAGGGTCACGGAGAAGGCCCAGCCCTTCCTGGCCATCTACCGGGAGCAGCTGGAGCGAGAGAAAGCCCAGGCCATGGACCGGGTGCGCCGGGCCCTGGAGGAGCGGGACACCAGCCAGGCCCTGGCCATCCGCCTGGCCTACGAGGCCCGCTTTCCCCTGGGCAAGGCTCCCTGGACCGGCCCGGAGCCCCAGCTCAGCCACAGCGCGCTGACCCGGCGCATCCTCTTCCTGGACCACTGGCTGGTGGCGGATCTGAGCCCGGAGACCCAGGCCTGGCTGAAGCTCTACGCGGCGGAGCAGCATCTGTGGGGCGCAAGCTGGCGGCTGCCAGCGGAGGAGATCCCGGCCCCGGTGGCGGAGGAGCTGGCCACCCCGGAGATGGACGGGCCGGAGGCGGCCTACTGGCGGGCCCAGCAGCTGGCCCTCTACGTGGAAAACCAGGACACCTGGCAGCGCTGCAAGGGCGGGGATCACGTGCGCCGTCTGGCCATCCAGGGGCCGGACGACGAGT
>WGCB01000412.1 GCA_015494005.1 Caldilineaceae bacterium | reverse complement strand
GGTGAAAGGGTGAAAGGGTGAAGGGGTGAAGGGGTGAAGATCAGCACACATGTTGAACTCGATGTGTACCGACGTTCCTTCGATGCAGCCATGCAGATCTTTGAGCTCTCGAAGTCCTTTCCTCGCGACGAGAAATTTGCTCTCACTGACCAGATTCGGCGAGCATCCCGTTCGGTCAGTGCGAATTTAGCAGAGGCGTGGCGCAAACGTCGCTACGAGAAGGCGTTTATCAGCAAGCTCAGCGATGTGGAAGCGGAAGCAGCCGAAACCCAAGTCTGGCTCGAATATGCCGTGGCCTGTGGCTATTTGGAACGCGATGCCGCAAAACAGCTCTATGAGGAATACAACGGAATCCTGCGCACCGTGGTTGGCATGATCAACCACTCGGGCAAGTGGGTGCTTCCTGGGAAATAACCTTTTCACCCTTTCATAGCGCAGGAACGAATCAACCAATCATCCAATCAACCACTCATCCAATCATCCAATCCAACGACGCGACACGGAGACACGATTCATGGGAAAAACACTCTTCGAGAAAGTCTGGGATGCCCACGTGGTGGCCCAGGACCCAGGAGCGCCAGCGGTGCTCTACATCGACGCCCACCTGGTCCACGAGGTGACCTCGCCCCAGGCCTTTGCCATGCTCCGGGAGCGGGGGCTGAAGGTGCGACGGCCGGACAAGACCTTCGCCACCATGGACCACGCTATCCCCACCCGGGAGCTGGAGATCGCCCTCTGGCCCGCGGACGCAGCCACCCAGGTCCAGACCCTGCGCCAGAACTGCCAGGAATTCGGCATCACCCTCTTCGACATCGAAGGAGACGTGCAGGGCATCGTCCACGTGGTGGGGCCGGAGATGGGCATCACCCAGCCGGGCATGACCATCGTCTGCGGGGACAGCCACACCAGCACCCACGGCGCGTTTGGGGCCCTGGCCTTCGGCATCGGCACCAGCGAAGTGGGCCACGTCCTGGCCACCCAGTGCCTGATGCAGCGCAAGCCCAAGACCTTCGCCATCAACGTGGAGGGGGAGCTGGGCTACGGGGTCACCGCCAAGGACATCATCCTGGCCATCATCGCCAAGAACGGGGCCGCGGGCGGTGTGGGCCACGTCTTCGAGTACCGGGGCAGCGCCATCCGCAGCCTGAGCATGGCCAACCGCATGACCATCTGCAACATGAGCATCGAGGGCGGCGCCCGGGCCGGCATGATCGCCCCGGACGAGAAGACCTTCGAGTACATCAAGGGCCGGCCCTACGCCCCCAAAGGCGAGGAGTGGGAGCGGGCCGTGGCCTACTGGAAGACCCTCTACAGCGACGAGGACGCGGTCTTCGACCGGGAGCTGACCCTGGACGCCAGCCAGCTGGAGCCCATGGTCACCTACGGCACCAACCCGGGCCAGGGCATCCCGGTGACCGGCCGCATCCCCAGGCCGGAGGAGGTAGAGGACCCGGCGGAACGGCGTAGCCTGCTGGCCGCCCTGGAGTACATGGGGCTGAAGCCGGGCCAGAAGATGGAGGGCCAGCACGTGGACATCGTCTTCATCGGTTCCTGCACCAACAGCCGCATCGAGGACCTGCGGGAGGCCGCCCAGATCGTGCGAGGCCGCAAGGTGGCGGACCACGTCCAGGCCCTGGTGGTGCCCGGCTCCAAGGCGGTGAAAGCCCAGGCCGAGGCCGAGGGGCTGGACCGCATCTTCACCGAGGCCGGTTTCGAGTGGCGAGGCGCAGGGTGCAGCATGTGCCTGGCCATGAACGAGGACAAAGCTGGCCCGGGCAAGTACGTGGCCAGCACCAGCAACCGCAACTTCCAGGGCCGCCAAGGCCCCGGCTCCCGCAGCCTGCTCATGAGCCCCATCATGGCCGCAGCCGCCGCCATCCAAGGCCGGGTGGTGGACGTGCGCGAGATGATGAAAGTAGAGGTGTAGACCATGGAACCCTTCACCACCCTCAACGCGACCGCCGTCCCCCTGCGGGCGGAGAACGTGGACACGGACCAGATCATCCCCGCCCGCTACCTCACCGCGGTGACCAAAGCGGGCATGGGCGACGGACTCTTCTCCTGGTGGCGCTACCTGCCGGACGGCTCCCCCAACCCGGATTTCGTGCTCAACAAGCCGGAGCACCAGGGCGCCCAGATCCTCATCGCCGGCCGCAACTTCGGTAGCGGCTCCAGCCGAGAGCACGCGGTCTGGGCCCTGACCGAGTACGGCTTCCGGGCGGTGATCAGCCCCGGCTTCGCGGACATCTTCTACAACAACAGCCTGAAGAACGGCCTGCTCCCCGTCACCCTGCCCGAGGAGGTGGTCCACATGCTCTGGGACCTGGTGGAGGAGCAGCCGGACGTGCGCATCCGGATCGACCTGCCCAACCAGACGGTCACCCTGCCCGACGGCCAGCAATACCCGTTCGACATCGACCCCTTCCGCAAGCGCTGCCTGCTGCAGGGGCTGGACGACCTGGGCTACCTGCTGGCCAAGGAGCCGGAGATCGCCGCCTACGAAGCCCGGCCCCGCTGGTGAGGCCATGGCCCCGGAACGACCAGCAGCCGGCCGGCCCATCCGCGTGGCCGTGGGCTCCACCAACCCCACCAAGATCGCCGCGGTGGAGGAGGCGGTGCGCAGCGTCTGGCCCGACGCGAAGATCGTCCCCGTGGCCGTGGCCTCCGGCGTGGCGGAGCAGCCCATGGGCCATGACGAGACCATCGCCGGCGCCCTGAACCGGGCCCGAGCCGCCCTGGAGGCCACCGATGCGGACCTGGCCGTGGGCATGGAAGCTGGTGTCATCGAGAGCGATCTGGGCATGCTCACCACAGGCTGGACCGCCATCCTGGACCGAGAAGGCCGGGTGGGGCTGGGCAACAGCGGAGCCTTCCTCCTGCCCGAGGTCATCGCCCAGGCCATCCGGGAAGGGAGCGAGCTGGGCCCGGAGATGGACCGCTTCATCGGCCAGGCGGACGTGAAGTGCAACCAGGGCGCGGTGGGCGTCTTCACCAGCGGCCGCATGACCCGCTCCCAGGCCCAGGCCGTGGGCGTGCTCTTCGCCCTGACCCGTTTCATCCACCCAGAATTTTACACAGACTCCCACAGCAGAAAGGCAGAACCTTGAACGCAACCATCGTAGTCCTGGCCGGGGACGGCATCGGCCCAGAGGTGACCAACGAGGCCAAGAAGGTGCTCTCCGCGGTGGCGGAGGGCTTCGGCCACCACTTCGACTTCGACCACCGGCTCATGGGCGGCTGCGCCATCGACGCCCTGGGCACCAGCCTGCCGGACGAGACCGTGGAGGCCGCCCAGGCGGCGGACGCAGTGCTCCTGGGCGCGGTGGGTGGTCCCAAGTGGGACGATCCCAACGCGCCGGACCGACCGGAGCGGGGCATCCTGGGCATCCGCAAGGCCCTGGGGCTCTTCGCCAACCTGCGCCCCACCAAGCTCTACCCCCAGCTCATCCAGGCCAGCCCCTTGAAGCCGGAAATTCTGGAAGGGGTGGACCTGCTGGTGGTCCGGGAGCTGACCGGGGGCATCTACTTCGGCCCTCGCCAGGAGGCCGGGGACGCAGGCCAGGAGGCCTACGACACCCTGCTCTACACCCGGCCGGAGATCGAGCGGGTGGTGCGCCTGGCCGCGGACGCCGCCATGGCCCGGCGACGCAAGCTGGCCAGCGTGGACAAGGCCAACGTCCTGGCCTCCAGTCGGCTCTGGCGGCGGGTGGCCACGGAGGTCCTGGCCGACTACCCGGAGCTGGAGGTGGAGCACGTCCTGGTGGACGCCATGGCCATGCACCTGATCCGCCGCCCGGCCGACTTCGACGTGGTCGTCTCCGGCAACCTCTTCGGGGACATCCTCACCGACGAGGCCTCCATGCTGGCCGGCTCCATGGGCATGTTGCCCTCGGCCAGCCTGGGCCAGGAGCAGAACCGACACGGCCATCCCCTGGGCCTCTACGAGCCCATCCACGGCAGCGCGCCGGACATCGCCGGCCAGGGCATCGCCAACCCCCTGGCCGCCATCCTGAGCGGGGCCATGCTCCTGCGCCACAGCCTGGGCCTGACCCAGGAGGCCGCCGCGGTGGAGCGGGCCGTGGAGCAGGTCCTGGAAGAGGGGGTGCGCACGCCGGACATCGCCCACACCGGCAGCGAGACGGTGAGCACCCAGGTCATGGGCGATCTGGTGGTCCAGGCATTGTCCTCCACCGAACCAGCCTAACCTGGGCTCATGCACTCCAGGAAGAGACGATGACAGCGCCCAGCCCCCTCCCCCAAACCCGAAATCAGAGCAGTCAAGCACGCCTGCGCCAGAAAATCCGCCTGCTGGGAAATCTGCTGGGCGAGACCATCGTGGAGCAGGAGGGAGCGGAGCTCTTCGCCCTGGAGGAGGAGATTCGCCAGCTGGCCAAGGCCCGCCGGGCCGGTGATACAGAC
>WGCB01000411.1 GCA_015494005.1 Caldilineaceae bacterium | reverse complement strand
GGCCAGGATGCCCTTCTGCTGGGAGGCGTCGCCTTACCAGAAGCATGAGCGTAGACCTGTTGCTCGTCGCCACAGGCTAGCTTTCTGGGACGCCCCCTTGTTGCGCACATGGGGGCGTCCCACATGAAGGGCTGCAGCGCTTCGACAGCCTGGCCATTCCGTCCTTTTTGTCGATCTTTTTCCGAACTTTTCACGAAGATCTTTTCCAACATTGTTCATCTCCCTGGCCGTAACGCATGTCCGACATCCTCGCACTCCTCAGTCGCCTGAGTGACTGGCGCAACCTACTCGACCTGGGCCTGGTCACCCTCTTCTTCTTCATGCTCCTGCGCCTCTTCCGAGGCACCCAGGCCATGCAGCTGTTTCGAGGCATCCTGATCATCGGCCTGATCATCGCCGTGGTCACCCGCACGGTGGAGCTGACCGCGTTCAGCTGGCTGCTGCGCAACAGCTCCCTGGTGGTGCTGGTGGCCATCCCGGTGATCTTTCAGCCGGAGCTGCGCCGGGCCCTGGAGCGAGTGGGGCGCACCGCCTTCTTCAACCGGCGCATGGAGGGGGCCCTGACCCAGCAGATCATCAACGAGATCGTCAAGGCGGTGGAGCAGATGGCCAACGTGCGCCACGGCGCCCTCATCGTCCTGGAGGGGGCCACGGGCCTGGGCGAGTACATCGACCGGGGCGTGCCCATCAACGGGGACATCACCTCGGAGCTACTGCGCACCATCTTCTTTCCCAACACCCCCCTCCACGACGGCGCGGTCATCATCCGCTACGGGAAGATCGCAGCGGCCTCCTGCGTCCTGCCCTTGACCCACCGCCGCTTCCCGGACATGCACCTGGGCACCCGCCACCGGGCCGCCATCGGTATCACCGAGGAGTCGGACGCCCTCTCCATCGTGGTCTCCGAGGAGACGGGCACCATCTCCGTGGCCCGGAACGGCCGCATCGTCCGCCGCCTGGACAGCAACCGGCTGCGGCGCATCCTGAGCGAGTTCTACGACATCCAGGTCCGCCAGCGGGAGGAGGGGGACGGCGGCGACGCCCAGGAGCAGGTGGAGGAGACCGGCCCAGAGCCACCGTCCCAGGACGGCCACCAGGCCGAGGAGTCGGCGGTTCGAGAGGGCGAAGGGCAGGAAGCCATGCTCCAGGAGGAGGCGGACACGCATGGGGTTTAACCTGTCGTGGAACGACCTGCGGGACATCGTCAACACCCTGCTCATGTCCTTCCTCCTGGCCCTCATCGTCTGGATCATTGCCGTGGACCAGGAGAACCCCCTGGAGCGCCACCAGGTGGGGCCCATCCCCATCCAGGTGCGGGGGCTGGCCGAAGGCTACCAGACCTCCCAGGACCTGTCGGACAAGACGGTCATCCTGGAGGTGCGGGCCCCACGGCGCACCTGGGAGGTCCTCTCGGAGAAGGATTTCGTGGCCTTCATCGACCTCTCGGGGCTGGGCGAGGGGACCCATGACGTGACCGTGCAGGTGGAGAAGGACAACCCGGAGGCGGAGATCCTGGACGTGCAGCCCCGGCAGCTCCGGGTGACCATCGAGCCAGTGGTGAGCAAGAAGGTGCCGGTCCAGGTGGACATCCTGGACTCGCCGGCCATCGGCTACGAGGTGCAGACGCCCATCGTGGAGCCCGAGGAGGTGACGGTCACCGGCCCGGCCAGTCTCATCGACCAGGTGGTGGAGGCCACTGCCGAGGTCTATCTCCGGGGCGCCAAGACCCAGGTGGAGCGGATCCAGGCCCTGAGCCCTCGCAACGCCCAGGGCCAGCCCGTGGACCGGGTCACCGTGGAGCCGCCCACCGCGCGCCTGGTCATCCCCATCACCCAGCGGGAGGGGCGCAAGGAGGTGGCGGTCCTGGTGCAGCTGGAGGGGCAGCCGGCTCCGGGCTACCGCATCAGCAAGGTGGAGGTGGAGCCAGCCACCGTGGTGCTCCTGGGCGATCCCGAGGTCCTGGACGCGGTGCCCGGCTACGTGGAGACCACCCGCCTCTCCATCGAGAACGCCACCGGCGAGGTCCAGGAAGAGCTGCCCCTGCTTCTGCCGGACAATGTCTCGGTGCTCAACAACAGCACCGTGAAGGTGACGGTCACCATCGCCCCCATCGAAGGCAGTATCACCGTGACCCGGCAGCCGACCGTGGTGCGGCTTCCACCCAACACCAAGGCCACCGTCTCCCTGGAGAAAGTGAACGTCATCCTCAGCGGATCCCTGCCCGCGCTGGAGCAGCTGAAGCCGGAGGACGTGCGGGTGGAGCTGGACGTGAACGACCTGCCCCCAGGCAGCTACGTGATCCAGCCGGACGTGATCGTGCCCGAGGGGATCAAGGTGGAGGGGGTCCTGCC
>WGCB01000410.1 GCA_015494005.1 Caldilineaceae bacterium | reverse complement strand
CCATCTCCCCGCCCAGCGGCAGCACAGGGACCGGCTCCATCCAGGTGAGCATCACCACGGCCACACCGGGCGCGACCATCCGCTACACCACCAACGGTGCAGAGCCCACGGACTACTCCACGGAGTACACCGGCCCCTTCAGCCTGGGGGTGGGCGAGTACACGGTCAAGGCCAAGGCCTACCTGGACGGGGCCTCGACCAGCGCCACCGCTACAGCCAACTTCACGGTCTACAGCAGCAACCAGGCCCAGGTGGAGGACCCGATCATCGATCCCAACGGCGGCAACCACACCGGCGCGGTCACCGTCACCTTGACCACGGCCACGGAAGGCGCAGACATCTACTACATCCTGGACAGTTCCAACGAGCCGAACGTGCTCTACACCGGGCCGGTGGTGCTCCAGCCCCGAGGGGACACCTACTCCTTCCGGGCCAGGGCCAAGAAGGCGGGCATGGCCGACAGCAACATCAGCACCGCTTCGTTCAGCGTCTTCGACCCCAGCCTGACCGGTCAGATCGAACTCCCCGATGTGACACCGCCGGGCGGCACCTACACGGACACGGTCACGGTCACGGTGGACGGGCACACGAACCCGCCCTTCACGGTGCGCCAGGTCTACGTGACCACCGACGGCCAGGATCCGATCCCCAACTCCAATGCCACCAACCACTCGTCGCCCTACAGCTTCAGCCTCTCCACCTCGGCGACGGTCAAGGCCATCGCCACCCAGCTGGGCTGGACCGACAGCGACGTGGTGACCAACGAGTACGTGCTGATCTGTGACACGCCCCGGATCGACCCGCCCGGCGGAACCTTCACCGGCACGGTCACGGTGACGTTGAGCACCTCCACGCCCAACAGCACCATCCATTACCTGACCGGGGAGCATCCGCCCAATGGGGTGAGCATCGACTACACTGCTCCTTTCACCCTGCCCGTGGGCACCAACACGGTCTGGGCCAACTGCACCCGCAATGGCTTCTTCACCAGCATCACCGCGGCGGAGGTCTTCGTGGTCAACCCGGAGCCCGTGGCCCCCAGCATCCTCACCCAGCCCCTCGGCCAGACCGTGGACGCGGGCACGGACGTGACCTTCACCGTGGCGGTGACGGGCACACCCTACCCGGCCATCCAGTGGCAGTTCAACAGCGTGGACATCGCCGGCGAGACAGAGGAGAGCCTGGTGATCGCCGGCGCCCAGGTGGAGAACGCCGGTGACTACCGGGCCGTGGTGCAGAACAGCGCCGGCGTGGTCACCAGCACGGTGGTCGCTCTGACGGTGAACGCCACAGCCACGCCGACCCCCACGCCCACGTCCACATCGGCGCCGACGTCCACGCCGACGGCGACCATGACACCGGGCGGGCCCACATCCACGCCGACGCCGACCTTCACGCCGACCCACACTCCCACCCCCACGCCCACAGCCACGCCGGCAGGGAGCGGAACGTCCACGGACATCGCCATCAGCGAGGTCTACTATCAGGGCGACGCCAGCGAGGACTGGGTGGAGATCGTCAACACAGGCAGCGGCGTGGTGGACATCGGGGAGTGGTGGCTCTGCGCTCGCTTCCAGTACGGTCAGATCAACACCCTGGCCCTGGTGTCGGGCAACGACTACATCCTGGGTCCAGGGGAGCGGCTGGTGGTGCGGGCCCATGCGGACCTGGACAACAGTGCTTCGGACCTGGGGCTGTACACCGTCAACGACTTTGCCAATCCCAGCGCCATGGTGGACTTTGTCCAGTGGGGGACGGGCCAGGACGTGGGGCGTTCGGACGTGGCCCGGGACAAGGGCATCTGGCGGGAGTTGAGCCGAGGTGTCTACGACTTCGTGCCCACGGCGGGCAGCGGCCAGTCCGCGGCCTGGAAGGGCGCCAACAGCGGCGGTGGCCTGCTCACCTTCAGCAGCGACTGGGAGAACGGAACGCCGACCCAGGGCAGTCCCAACGATAGCCCGATCCCCACGCCCACGACCACATCGGCGCCGACGTCCACACCGACGGCGACCATGACGCCGGGTGGGCCCACATCCACGCCCACGCCGACCTTCACGCCGACCCACACGCCCACCCCCACGTCCACTGCCACGCCGGCAGGGAGCGGGACGTCCACGGACATCGCCATCAGCGAGGTCTACTACCAGGGCGACGCCAGCGAGGACTGGGTGGAGATCGTCAACACAGGCAGCGGCGTGGTGGACATCGGGGAGTGGTGGCTCTGCGCCCGCTTCCAGTACGGTCAGATCAACACCCTGGCCCTGGTGTCGGGCAACGACTACATCCTGGGTCCAGGGGAGCGGCTGGTGGTGCGGGCCCATGCGGACCTGGACAACAGTGCTTCGGACCTG
>WGCB01000409.1 GCA_015494005.1 Caldilineaceae bacterium | reverse complement strand
TCGCTGCCCCGGCAGTGCCAGGGCGTGATCCCCGGGCCCCGCTCCCGCAGGAAGGCCAGGGGCCCACGGTTCTCCAGATAGAGGTGGCCGCCGGGCTGCACCAAGGAGGCCACCGCGGGCAGGCACTCCCGCTTGGGCTGGCTGACCACCACGACGCTGTACTGCCGTCCCTGGCCCACGGCCGCCTGCCAGGAAGGAGCCACGGTCAGCTCCTGGCTGAAGAGCCGAAGGGCCTGCCGGTGCTCATCCTGGCCGTCGGGCGGCTCCGGCGCGATGTAGAGGACCTGGCCCAGGTTGGGGGCCGGCAGGAGGAAGCGCCAGTCGATGCGCCGGGCATGCTGGAGGAGTTCGTCCGGCCCCAGCTCCCGGACCGCCTCCCTGGCGCCGTTCGTGGAGCCCGGATTCCGGCCCTGGGCCTGGTGGCGCTCCGCTGAGGCGATCATGGCGACACCTCCAGGATGGGGGCCACGGCATCGTACAGGGACGGGATGGACATGGGATAGGGGTGCACCAGCTGGTAACACTCCTTCCCGGCCAGGGCCTTGCCCAGGAGCTCCCGCTGGATGGCCTCTGCCTCCTCCAGCAGGGGGTTGGTCCGCTCCGGGAAGGCGAAACGGAACTTGCGGTAGTAGGAGAGGAGCTCCGTCCGCTCCTCCTGGAGGGAGAAGACCATGCGCTGGGCGATCTCCTCCGGCGATGCCTGCTCCAGGGCCACCTGGTCCGAGTCGTGGCTGACCACGAAGAGGACCTTATCCAGCCGGTGGCTGCTGGGCAGCCCGTCCACCCCGAAGAGCATGCGGGGCGGGATCTGCACGTTGAGCTGCCGCTTCAGCACCGAGGCCACCCGCACGCCCAGGCGCTTGGCCGCCGAGCTGGGCACAGGGCCGTTGACGACACCTCGCTCCAGGGCATTCACCGCCAGCCGTAGTCCCCGCAGCTGGGCCCGCTTCTGGCCGCTGATCAGGGAGCGGTAGCGGGGCATCTCGTCCAGGTGCCACTGCCAGAGGCGGATGGGCTCGGGGATACCGTACATGCGCTCCCCGCCTGGGCTCAGGTAGATCCACTCGTCGCCAATGTACTGGGCTCCCCGCTCCGCGAAGGCCAGCAGGGTCTCGGTCTTGCCTCCTTTGGCCCAGCCCGTGGCCATGATCCCCTGGCCCCGATAGACGAAGGCCGAGGCATGCAGGGGCAGGACGCCCTTGCCCAGGGCCACCAGGTTGACCAGGGCGATGAGCAGGGGCACCGCGGGCAGAGGCCGCTGGCAGAGGATGGTGCACCCTTCCTGGCCCACCCGGTCCAGGGGGATCTGCACCCGGACCTGGGCGTGGTGCTTGCCCTTGAGCACCAGGAAGGCGTCGTCGCTGAAGGCGGCGTCGTTCAGGCCGATGGAGCGCAGAGGAGAGCCCACCTCCAGCCGATCCACGAAGCGAATGGTGATGTCCGCCTGGCCGGTGGGCTCGTCCTGGATGGGGCCCAGCTGCCGGGCGATCACCGCCACGTCCTGGGGGGTGGCGTCCAGCAGGCGCACCCGGACGAAGCCGTGCAGGTTGAAGTCCACCGGGCTGCCGTCCGCGGCCGTTCGATTCCCCGGGTTCGGCTTTGGCCGGTCCCCATGCACGCGGTTCAGGTTCACGCTGTTCCGATCCTTTGTGTGGCTGGTCTCCTGTAGGGCGTTCATGCCGACACCTCACCTGTCCGTTGTGCCAGTCGCTGCAGGGTCCAGGAATCCTGCTCCTCCACGCAGAGACGCAGCAGGTTGACGTAGTGGCCCTGGGCCAGGCGGGCCGGCTCCAGGCGGTTGGCCTCCTTCAGGGAGCGGTGCATCCAGCAGGTGAAGAAGAGGGGCAGCACCGCCTCCCGGGGCACGCCCACTTCCTGGACGTAGCGGTCCACGAAGCGCACCGCGGCCTGGCTCCAGGGAGACTCCGCCAGGAAGAGACGCTGGAAGCCCTCCAGGCGCTGGGCGATGCCTTGCTTGCGGGCCGCGCCCACCACGTAGGAGCGCAGGAAGTAGAACAGGTCCCACAGGGGCATGCCCTGGAGCTCCGCGGCCTCCCAGTCCAGCAGGGCCACCTTCCCGGAGGGCGTGACC
>WGCB01000408.1 GCA_015494005.1 Caldilineaceae bacterium | reverse complement strand
AGCGGCATCCTGGAGCGGTGGGTCCAGGTGCTGGAGAGCAACAGCGAGACCCTGGAGATCCCCATCACCCAGGAGTACATCCCCAACATCTACGTGAGCGTGGTCCTGGTCAAGGGGGTGGACGAGACCAACCCCATCCCGGCCCTGCGCATCGGCTACGTGGAGCTGCCGGTGGACGCCAGCGAGAAGGAGCTGGCCATCCAGGTCCAGGTGATGGACGCGGCCGGCCAGCTCCTGGAGGGGCCGGAGCCGCCCCGCTTCCAGCCCGGGGACGTGGTGAGCTACCTGCTCACGGTGACGGACCAGGCCGGGGATCCGGTGCCTGGCGCGGAGCTGAGCGCGGCCCTCATCGACAAGGCGGTGCTCAGCCTGGCCGCGGGCTACGATCCACCCCTGCTGGACCGCTTCTACGCCCGGGTGCCTCTGGGCGTGGACACGGGCGCGCTCCTGGTCATCAACCAGGACCGGCTCAACCAGCAGCTGCCGGAAGGAGCCAAGGGCGGCGGTGGCGGCGGCGAGGCTGGCCTGCTGGAGCTGCGCAGCAACTTCGCGGACGTGGCCTACTGGCAGGCGGACCTGGTCACCGATGAGCTGGGCCAGGTGGGCTTCTCCGTGACCCTGCCGGACAACCTGACCACCTGGCGGCTGATCGTCCGGGCCGTCAGCGACGAGACCCTGGTGGGGGACGCCAGCCACGAGGTCATCGCCACCAAGGATCTGCTCATCCGGCCGGCCCTGCCCCGCTTCTTCACCGCGGGGGATCGGGCCCAGATCGGCGCTCTGGTCCGCAACACCACGGCCCAGGCCCTGGAGACGGTGGACGTGACCCTGGCCGTGGAGGGCGCGACCTTCCTCACCGGCCAGGCGGCGGAGCCCCGGCGGGCCACCCAGCTCAGCCTGGATCCCGGCGGCCAGGCCCGCTTCGACCAGCTCATCGCGGTGGATCCCCAGGCCAGCCGGGTGGTGGTCACCTACACCGCGGTGGCCGGGGATCTGCAGGACGCGGTGCGCCTGGAGCTGCCTGTGGTCCGCTACGAGACGCCGGAGGTGGTGGCCACCGCCGGCACCGTGCCTCCGGAGGGCCGCCTGGAGGTCATCTACCTGCCCGCGGAGGCTCGGGAGAGCGGCGAGCTGCAGGTCACCCTGGAGCCCAGCCTGGCCGCCGGCATGCTGGAAAGCCTGGACTACCTGACCCACTTCCCCTACGAGTGCACGGAGCAGGCAGTGAGCCGCTTCCTGCCCAACCTGGTGACCATGCGGGCCCTGAACCGCCTGGGCGTCTCCAACCCAGAGCTGGAGGAACAGCTGGCCTTCCAGCTGGGGGTGGGGCTGCAGAAGCTGGTCAACTTCCAGAATCCGGACGGGGGCTGGGGCTGGTGGCCCAACAGCCAGAGCAATCCCTTCATCACCGCCTACGTCCTCTGGGGGCTCTGGACCGCGGACCAGGAGGGCTATCCTGTGCCGGCGACCGTGCTGAGCCAAGGCGTGCGCTTCCTGGAGCGCAACTTCCAGGCCCCGGACCAGGTGGAGGAGGCCTGGCAGCTCAACGAGATGGCCTTCATCCACTTCGTCCTCTCGGAGATGGGAGAGGGGGACCCGGGCCGGGCCAGCACCCTCTACGACGCCCGGGATCGCCTGGGGATCTACGGGCAGGCCTACCTGGCCATGGCCCTGGCCAACCTGGCCGAGCAGAACCGTGCGCCGGATCCTCGGGTGACCACCCTCCTGGATGCCATCGCCGGCCAGGCTCACCTGACCGCCACCGGCACCTCCTGGCCCGAGGAGGTCACGGACTGGCGCACCATGAACACGGACACCCGGACCACCAGCATCGTCCTGGCGGCCTTCGTCCGGCTCCAACCGGAGAATCCTCTGCTGCCCAACGTGGTGCGCTGGCTCATGAGCAGCCGCCGGGGTGGGCGCTGGGCCACCACCCAGGAGAACGCCTGGGCCATCATCGCCCTGACGGACTGGATGGAGGCCACCGGTGAGCTGGAGGCGGACTACCGCTGGCAGGTGACCCTGAACGGCGAGGAGCTGGGCAACGGCCAGGTCAACGCGGACAACCTGGACCAGCCGGTGACCCTGCGGGCCGCGGTGACGGAGCTGCTCCGGGACGAGGCCAACCTCCTGCGCCTGGGCCGGGACAGCGCCGCAGGCCAGCTCTACTACACCACCTACCTGCGCTACTTCCTGGACGCCACGGCCATCCCCGCCCAGGACCGGGGCCTGGTGGTGAGCCGCTCCATCCAGGCCGCGGAAGGGGACCAGGCAGGCCAGCCGGTGACCACAGCCCAGGTGGGGGACGTGCTCAGCGTGACCGTCACCCTGGTGGCGCCCACGCCCCTGCACTACCTGGCCCTCTCCGTGCCCATCCCCGCGGGGACGGAACCCATCGACGTGAGTCTGGCCACCACCAGCCAGGAGTTCGGTGGGCCCAGCTTTGGCCAGGAGGGGCCGGTCACGCCTTGGGGCTGGTGGCGCTACTGGCTGCCCACCCACACGGACATCCGGGACGAGAAGGTGACCCTCTTCGCGGACTACCTGCCCGCGGGCACCTACGAGTACACCTTCCTGGTCCGGGCCGGCCTGCCTGGGGAGTACCGGGTCCTGCCGGCCCAGGGCGAGGAGATGTACTTCCCCGAGGTGTGGGGCCGCAGCGCGGGGATGGTGTTCACCATCACGGAAGAGTAGGAGTTGGAAGTCGCGAGTTCGCGTGTGGCGCTGCCGACGGAAGCCGGAAGACGGTGGACGGAAGCGGCTGGTCGGTGAACTCCGGCCAATCTCTGCTCTCCAATCTCCAGCCTCTCGGGACCAAATCGCCAATCAATCCAGCGATCCAGCCACTCACCTAGTCACCCAATCGCCTATGCCCTCCACCGCCCACACCATCGGATCCCTCCTGGCCCAGACCGCCGCGCGCTTCCCGGAGAAGGAGGCCCTGGTTTTCCAGGAAGAGCGCATCTCCTGGGGTCAGCTGGATCGCTGGGTGACCAACCTGGCTGCCGCCTTCCTGGAGATGGGCGTCCAGCCCGGTGACCGGGTGGGCATCCTCTGCACCACCCGGCCGGAGTACATCGTGGCCTACATGGCCGCCGTCCGCATCGGCGCCATCGCCACCGGCTTCAACATGCAGTACACCCCCCGGGAGGTGGCGGATCTGGCCCGGCTCACCCAGCCCACGGTCATGGTGATCCTGGACCAGAAGGGCTCTTTCCAGCGCCACCGCCCCGCCCTGGAGGAGCTGCCCTTCCTGCGCCACGTCCTGGTCATCGGCCCGGAAGCCCAGCCCGGGACCCGCTCCCTGCATGCCCTCATGGAGCAGGAGCGCCCGGAGCTGACCCCGGTCCTGGCCCAGCGCGCGGACGCGGTGACGCCGGACCAGGGCGCACTCATCGTCTTCACCGGGGGGACCACTGGCGTGCCCAAGGCGGCTCTCCTCACCCACCGCAACATCGTGAGCAACATCCGGGCCCAGGTGCGGCATCTGGGCTTCGGCTCGGAGGATCGCATCGTCCTTCACCTGCCCATGAACCACGTGAGCGGCGCCACCCTCATGACCATCGCCGCGGTGATGACCGGCGCCACCCTGGTGGTCCTGGAGCGTTTCCACCCGGCCCGCACCCTGGAGCTGGTGGCTCGGGAGCGGGTGACGGTCCTGGGCCAGGTGCCCACCATGTTCATCATGGAGTTCCAGCTCCCGGACCTGGGGGCCTACGACCTCTCCTCCCTGCGCACGGTCATCGTGGCGGGCGCGCCCACCCCGCCCCCGGTGATGGAACGCATCGCTGGCCTGGCCCCGGTGGCCATCCACGGCTACGGGCTGACGGAAGTGGGGGGCATGGTCACCTACACCCGGCCCGGGGAAGGCGTGGACACCCTCTTGGCCGGGGCCGGCCCAGTGGCGGACGAGTTCCAGCTGCGGGTCGTGGATTCGGAGCACCGGCCTCTGCCCCCCGGCCAGGTGGGGGAGATCGCCGTGCGGGGGGCGTGTGTCATGGCTGGGTACTGGGGCAACCCAGAGGAGACGGCGCTGGTCCGGGATGCCGAGGGCTGGCTCTACACCGGGGACCTGGGGCGGCTCTCCCCAGACGGCGCGGTGACCATCGTGGGCCGGCGCAAGGAGATGATCCTCACCGGGGGCTTCAACGTCTATCCCTGGGAGATCGAGCAGTACGTCCTCACCCACCCGGACGTGGCCCTGGCGGCCTGCATCGGCGTCCCGGATCCGGTGATGGGGGAAGTGGGGCACCTCTTCCTGGTCCCCAAGCCGGGGGCGACGCTGGATCCTCGGGGCATCCGCCGTTTCTGCAAGGCAGGGCTGGCCCGGTACAAGGTTCCCCGGCATGTAACGGTGCGGGAAGCGCTCCCTCTGACGCCCGTGGGCAAGGTGGACAAACGACGTCTGCGGGAAGAGCAGCGCGTTGCCACTCTGGAACTTTGGTAATCTGCCCACTTTTTGGTAGACTGCAAGGTGAATTTGCTGGCAAGTGGCCTTTATTTGAAAAGTGAAGGCCACCGACAGCACTCGACTCACCCCGGTGCGTCAATCCGCCCTTTCGTCAAGGGGCGAGGCGGGTTGACAAACGAAAACGTATCAGAAAGGAAGAAGGAAAAATGGCTTACACCTACACCAACTCCAAAGGCGCTACCTACATCCTGCACAGCCGGGAGACCACCCTCACCAACGGTCGCAAGCAGACCATCTATTTCTTCGCCAAGACGGAGAAGGACGGGGCCCTGGACAGCGTCCCCGAGGGCTACGAGGTCTCCGAGACCAAGAACGGCCTGCCGGTGCTGAAGCGCAAGAAGTAACTTCGCACACGGAAGACGAACCAGCGGGACGCCAGCAGCCAGGGCGTCCCGTTTCTGTATGGCCGACCTCTTTCCGACATTCTGAATTTCCCACGTCCCCGATTTTGACGAGGAACGTCCATGACCGACGAACAGCACAGCGAGGAGCAGGCCCTGGAGGCCAAGATCGCCGCCTGCCCGCCCGCCCTCCAGGAGATCATCCAGGAGTTCCGGGAGGCGGATCCCCGGGACCGGATCGAATACCTCATCGATTTCGCCATGGAGATGCCCGACCTGCCCCCGGAGCTCCAGGCCAAGCGGGACCAGATGGAGCAGGTCCACGAGTGCATGACCCCGGTCTTCCTCTTCACCGAGCTCCAGGACGGCCGGGTGCGCTTCCACTTTGACATCCCCCGGGAATCGCCCACGGTGCGAGGCTACGCGGCCATCCTGGCGGAGGGGCTCAGCGGCGCCACGCCGGAGGAGGTGCTGGCCACCCCGGACGACGTCTACCTGCTCCTGGGGCTGCACCAGGCCATCTCGCCCCAGCGCCTGCGAGGGCTCCACGCCCTCATGCGGGTCATGAAGCGCCAGGTCACCCAGGCCCTGGGCTGAGGAGGAACCATGCGCAATGCCCTCACCGACGTGGCCGGCATCGCCGTGGGGCACTGGGACGATCCCGCGGCTGGCACCGGCTGCACCGTGATCCTCACGCCCCAGGGCGCCACCGGCAGCCTGGACGTGCGGGGCTCCTCCCCGGGCACCCGGGAGACGGACCTGCTCCAGCCCCTGGGCAACGTGGACAAGGTGCACGGCGTGGTCCTCAGCGGGGGCTCCGCCTTTGGCCTGGCCACCGCGGACGGGGTCATGCGCTGGCTGGACGAGCGGGACTACGGCTGGCCCACACCGGTGGCCCGGGTGCCCATCGTGCCTGGGGCCATCCTCTTCGACCTGGGGGTGGGGGATCCCCGGGTGCGGCCCACGGCAGCGGACGCCTACGCGGCCTGCCAGGCGGCTACTCCCCAGGACGCCAGCCGGGGCAGCGTGGGCGTGGGTATGGGCTGCACGGTGGGGAAGCTGTTGGGAGTGGCCCGGGCCACCCGAGGCGGGCTGGGCCAGGCCGCGGTGCGCCTGCCGGGGGACATTGTGGTGGCGGCTCTGGTGGCGGTGAACTCCCTGGGGGATGTGGTGGATCCCTGGGCCGGGGAGATCGTGGCCGGGGCCCGGGAGGAGAACGGCCTGGCCCTGGTGGACAGCCTGGCCGTGGTCCAGGCCCAGGCAGATCGCTTCCGCTTCCGACCGCCGCCCCTGGGAGAGAACACCACCATCGGCGTCATCGCCACCAACCTCTCCCTGACTAAGCTCCAGTGCCAGAAGCTGGCCCAGATGGGCCACGACGGCATGGGACGGGCCACACGACCGGCCCACACCATGTACGACGGGGACTGCCTCTTCGCCCTGGCCACCGGCGAGAATCCCCGCTCCGTGGAGCTGAGCGTGCTGGGCGCGGTGGCCGCGGAGGTGGTGGCCCGGGCCATCCTGGACGGGGTGCACTCGGCCCAGCCGGGCTACGACTTGCCCGCCGCCTCCCAGCTGGAGCCGCGGCCCCTCTAAACTCAAGTCAAATTGGAACCGACAGTTTTGGAGGCGCTAGGTGGGTCCGTGACCCGCCGGATGGCGCATCCGGCGAGAGCCAGGAAAACTTCCGCTTTCAAATGGACCGCAGTTCAGCAACCCGATTGACCAATCACCCGTTGCCTGATCACCGTCCCAACAGCGCCTGAAGCTCTTGGGCCGCGGCCTGGTCCAGGAAGCCCCGCTCCATCGCCATGGCCAGATCCGCCAGGGCCTCGTCCCGTCGGGAGCGGCGCTCGTCCGGATCCGCCAGCTGCTGGAGGACCTCCAGGCCAGCCTGGTAGCGGGCCTTGGCCTGGCCCATGTCCCCGGCCAGGGCGTAGCCCAGCCCCTGCCAGAAGTAGTCCCGGGGATCCCCCGGCGCCAAGGCCAGGGCCCGTTCCCCCGCCTGGATCAGCAGGGAGGCGCTGCCGAAATCCCGGAAGATGCGAGCCAGCTGGGCCACGTGAGCCAGGCTGGGCACCTCGGCCAGGGCCCGCTCCCCGAAGCCCAGGGCGTTCTCCCGCTCCCCCAGCCGGTGATAGACCCGGGCCAGGAGGTAGTAGCGGTCCGTCACTTTGGGGTGATCCTCCGGGACCAGGCTCAGGAACTTCAGCCCGGCCTCCAGGGCCTGCTCGTTCCGGCCCAGGATGAAGTAGGTCCAACCCAGGAGCCAGACCGGGTCCGGGTTCTCCGGGTCCAGTTGGCTGGCCTTGACCAGGGGCTCGATGGCCTCCTCCCGGCGCCCGGCGTCGAAGAGGGCCTTGCCCAGGAGCCAGTAGGCCTGGGCGTTCTCCGGGTCCAGCTCCACGGCCTTGCGGAAGGCGTTGGCCGCCATGAGGGCGTAGCCGCGACCGGCCTCCAGGACCTGCTGCCCCAGGGCCAGGTAGCTCTCCGGGCTCTGGGGGGAGAGCCCCTGGGCCTCTGCCACCAGGACGAAGGCCTGGTCCGGGTCCTGGCCCAGGAGGCGGTAGACCGTGCGCAGGGCGGCCACGTAGGCCGGGTTCTCCGGGTTGCGCTGGATGGCCGCGATGTAGCCCTGGGCCGCCTGCTCGTAGGCCTGGCGGGCTCCCTCAGGGTCGGTCTCCGCCAGCTGGTTGCCCAGGTCGTAGTACATGTTGGCCTGGCGGAAATACCAGTGGGCCCGGCTGGGGTCCCGGCGGATGGCCTCCGCGTAGTCCTGGATGGCCACCTTGAGCTGGTCCACGTAGTCGTAGCCCGGGCAGTTCTTGAGGATCCAGTCCAGCTGGGCCTTCACCCGGTAGTGGATGGCTGCCTGGGGCTGGAGGCGGATCACCTGGGCGTAGGCGTCGCTGGCCCGCTGCATGAACCGGGCCCGCTCCTCCGCGCCGGCCGGGTCGTTGGTGTCGGCCACGCAGCGGGGATAGGTGAGGCCCATGTAGTAGTTGGCCCAGCCCAGGCCGGTGAAGGCGGAGAGCTCGTTCGGGTTCAGCTCAGCCGCGGCCTGGAAGTCGGCAAAGGCTTTCTCGTAGAAGGCTCGCTCCTCCTTCACCGTCTCCGAGTCCAGCCGGGCGAACCAGAAGTAAACCCAGCCCCGGCTGGCGTAGGCCGCGGCCACCCGCTGGGGATCCGTGCCGTGGTCGATGACCCAGGTGTAGTCCTGGAAGGCGGAGCGCTACCAGGCCCAGATGGAGACGGTGCGCCTGCTTCGGGGTGGGGCCTCCTTCCAGCGGGGCAAGTACTTCGCTGATGAACTCGAGGAGTACGACACCGCCCTGGAGCACTACCGCTCCGCCTTCCAGGACTACACCTGGGTCATCGACCACGGCACGGATCCCCAGCGGGTGGCCGCAGCCTACGCCAGCCGGGGCTGGGTCTACTTCTGGTTCGCCCGGCTGGACTCGGAGACAGTGGAGGAGGAGCGAGCCTTCTACGAGAAGGCCTTTGCCGACTTCCAGGCCGCGGCCGAGCTGAACCCGGACGAGCTCTCCGCCTTCACCGGCCTGGGCTGGGCCAACTACTACATGGGCCTCACCTATCCCCGCTGCGT
>WGCB01000407.1 GCA_015494005.1 Caldilineaceae bacterium | reverse complement strand
GGGGGGACCGGCGGCCTGGGCTCGGTGGTGAGCCGCATGTTTGCGCAGGCCGGCTGGCGGGTGGTGCTCACGGATCTGGACCCGGAGAGCCTGCCCCGGCACACGGAGCGGCTGCGGGCCGGGGAATCGCCCCGGGCGATCATCCGCCAGCGGGTGGACGTGACGGATCCGGAGCAGGCGGCCCGGCTGGTGGCCCTGGCTTTGGAGCACCACGGCCGGGTGGATGCCCTGCTCAACCTGGTGGGGGGCTTCACCGCAGGGACGAAGCTGGCGGACATGCCGGACCTGGGCCCGTGGGAGAAAATGTGGCGGCTGAACCTGCTCAGCGCGGTGGTCATGTGCCGGGCGGTGATCCCGGCCATGCGGGCCCAGGGCCGAGGACGCATCGTCAACGTGGGCTCCCGCCACGCGGAGCGGCCCGCGGCCAAGGCCACCGCCTACGGAGCCAGCAAGGCGGCCCTGGTCAACTTCACCCAGGCCCTGGCCCAGGAGGAGAAAGGGGCGGGGATCAACGTCAACGCGGTGCTGCCCGGCACCATCGACACCCCGGCCAACCGCCAGGCCATGCCCAACGCCGATTTCAGCAAGTGGGTCACCCCGGCCCAGCTGGGGGAGGTCTTCCTCTTCCTCTGCAGCGAGGCGGCCCAGGCCATCACCGGCGCGGCCATCCCCGTCTACAACCGGTCCTGAACGCGGACAGGGCACAGGTCGCCGAGATCCACTCGTCCGGCCTGTGCCCTGGTTGTTGCCCGGAGCCAGCCCTGGGCCTATTCTGCCTGATCGTACTCTCGGATGAACTCCTCGGCCTTGGCCACCAGGTCCGAGTTGCCGATGAAGAGGGGGGTGCGCTGGTGGAGCTGGGTGGGTTGGATGTCCAGGATGCGCTGGCGCCCGTCCGAGGCCGCGCCGCCCGCGTGCTCCGCCAGGAAGGCCAGGGGCGCGGCTTCGTAGGCCAGGCGCAGCTTGCCGTGGGGCAGCTTGGGGTCCTTGCGGTCCGCAGGGTAGTAGAAGACGCCCCCAGCCAACAGGTTGCGGTGGAAGTCCGCCACCAGGGAGCCGATGTAGCGCAGGGAGAGCTTTTTCCCGCTCCCATTCTTGCCCTGGAGCCACTCGGTGTAGCGGCGGACGCCCTCGCTCCAGTAGTGCTCGTAGCCCTGGTTCACGCTGTAGTACTTGGCCTTGGCGGGGATGCGGATGTCCGGGTGGGAGAGGAAGAACTCGCCCACGCTCCGGTCCAGGGTGAAGCCGTGGACCCCCACGCCCGTGGAGTAGACGAACATGGTGCTGGAGCCGTAGATGATGTAGCCGGCGGCCACCAGGTCATCCCCTTTCTGCAGGCAGTCCTCCAGGGTGCCTGGGCCGTCCTGGGTCTTGCGCCGGTAGATGGCGAAGATGGTGCCGATGCTCACGTTGTAGTCGATGTTGGAGGAGCCGTCCAGGGGATCGTAGAGGAGGACGTACTTGCCCACCGGGTAGCGTTCGGGGATGGGCAGGATGTCCGGGTGCTCCTCCGAGGCCATGACCGCCAGCCGCCCGGTGTGATCGTTCAGCCGGTAGATGACGCTGTCCGCGAACTCGTCCAGCTTCTGCACCCGCTCCCCCTGGACATTCTTGCGGCCGGTGCTGCCCAGGATCTCCACCAGGCCAGCCTTGGTGGTCTTGCTGGCGATGATCTTGGCGGCCAGGGCAATGTCGTAGAGGATGCTGGTCAGCGTGCCCGTGGCGGTGGGGTGGGCCCGCTGTTCCTCCAGGATGAAGCGCTCGATGGTGACGATCTTCCCGGAGTAGTCGACGTCGTTGTGGATGATGCTATCGCCTTTGATAGTGTTCACCATGGGTCAACTCCTTTGTTGAACTAGGGGAGTTGGAAGTCCAGGAGTTGGAAGTTAGTGCTCCTGCCGGGCCCGTCCCCCAATCTCCAGTCTCCAATCTCCTGCACCCGCTCTCCGAATCTGTGCTCTTGCTCGCAATCACTCCTTCGTCTGTTCGCTCTCCCGGGCCACCCGGGCCTCGTAGAGGGCGATGCTGCCGGCCACCGCGGCGTTGAGGCTCTCCACCTTGCCCCACATGGGCAGGTGAAGGGTCAGGTCGCACTTCTCCCGGGTCAAGCGGCTCAGGCCCTTGCCTTCGCTGCCCACCACCAGGGCCCTGTCTCTTATACACATC
>WGCB01000406.1 GCA_015494005.1 Caldilineaceae bacterium | reverse complement strand
TACGCATTACGCATTCCTCGTTATCTCCATTTCTCTCCCCTGCACCCAGACCCTCCAGGCCCGGAAATCCTCCTGGAAGACCACCACGTCCGCGTCCTTGCCCGGCTCCAGGCTGCCTTTGCGGTCCGCCAGGCCGATGACCCGGGCCGGGTTCAGGCTGGCCATGCCCACGGCCTCCGGCAAGGGCACGCCCACCACGTCCCGCAGGATGGGCACCATCTGGTTGAGCAGGGTGGTGCTGCCGGCGAAGGCGGAGCGGTCCAGCATCATCCCCACCCCGTCGTGGACCTCGTACTCCATCTCGCCCATGCGGAAGCGAGCCCCCTCGGGCAGGCCGGCCCCACTGGTGGCGTCGGAGATGAGGCAGAGGCGCTCCGGCCCGATGCACTTGACGGCCAGGCGCATGAGGGTGCGGGGCAGGTGACGGTTGTCCCCGATCATCTCCACGGTGAGCCGCTCGTCGGTCAGGGAAAGCTCCAGGAGCCCGGGCTTGCGCCAGGGTCCCTCCCGCACGGTGCTGGACTGGCCGCTCCAGATGTGGATCATGTGGCGCAGGCCGGCCTCGATGCAGGGCAGGGCCTCCTCTTCCGTGGCGTTGCTGTGCCCCGCGGCGGGGACGATGCCCAGGGCTAGCAGGCGGCGGGTCAGCTCCAGGGCGCCGGGCAGCTCCGGGGCGAAGGTGAGGATGCGGATCACGTCCGCGTGGGCCAGGAGGGCCTCCACGCTGCCGTCGTCCGGGGTGCGCAGGTTGGCGGGATCCTGGGCGCCGGCCTGGGCCGGGCTGAAGTAGGGCCCCTCCACGTGGACGCCCAGCACCTGCGCGCCTTCCTCGGCCTGGGGATGCGTGCCGGCCATCCACTCCCGGGCCATGGCCAGGCAGGCCACCAGGTCCGGGATGGGCGCGGTGGCGGTGGTGGCCAGCAGCCCGGTGACGCCCCGGCGCAGGTTCTCCTGGGTGATGGTGGCGAAGGCCTGGGGCGTGGGCTCGTTGAAGGTGTGGCCCAGGGCGCCGTGGGTGTGGATGTCGATGAGGCCCGGGCCGATCAGGCGGCCGCCCACGTCCACCCGGGGCATCTCCGGGGGCAGGGTGTCCTGGGGCGGCAGGTCCAGGATGGTGGGGCCCTGGATCACCAGGGCGTGGCCGGTGAGCAGCCGGTCCGGCAGGATCAGCCGGCCGTTCACCAGGGCGAAGGGGGCGGTCATGGTCCGGCCTCCGGCAGGTTCTCGGGCCGGGTGAGCTCCTCCAGCAGGTTGGTGCTGAGGATGAGGGCCCGGGGCAGGTGGAAGGGGTCCTTCACGGGCAGGGCCACCGTCTCGGTGATGGGCCGGCCCTGGCGATCCAGCTTCTGGGTCCACTCCCCGTATTTGGGCACGGGGAAGTGCTGGAAGGCGTAGTCGTGGACCCGCTGGAGCCACTCCAGGGCCCAGGGCTCCCGGCTGACCGCATGGGCCAGGAGCAGGGCGTAGAGGGCCTCGGTGTGGGGCCACCAGAGCTTGCTCTCCGCGAAGGGCCACCAGGGCTCGCCCCCGGCCGCGTCCACCGCCAGGAGCAGCCCCCCGTATTCTGGGTCCCAGCCCAGCTCCACGTGCCAGCGGATGGCCTCCACCGCCTGGCGGATGCGGGCTTCCTCGCCCCAGTGCCGGTAGATGTGGATCATGAACCACATGGACTCGATGGCGTGGCCCGGGACGATGGCCCGGCCCATGGGCGTGTCCAGGAGCTGGCCGTCCAGGCCCACGTACTCGTAGAGGAGCCGTTGCTCCGGCCGCAGGAAGACGTCCATGACCCGGTCCGCGTGGTGGCGGCCGGCCGCCAGGATCCCGGGGTCGTCCAGCAGCAGGCCCAGCTCGTGGAAGGCCAGGGCGAAGACCATGGAGACGGCGTGGGCCTGGACGCCCGGCGGCAGGGGGTAGGGGGCGGTGTTGTAGGAGCCGGGGCGGGCCAGCCGCTCCTGGACGTTGGCGTAGGTCTCCAGGGCCAGGTCGATGACCGCCTGGTCCCCGGTGGCCCGGGCCAGCTCCGTCAGCCCGTAGATGGCGAACCCGTCGGTGTAGATGCTGGTGGCCCCCTGGAGGGGTCGCCCGGAGCGGTCCACCGCGAAGACCCAGCGGCCCAGCTCGTCCCGGCCGTAGCGGGCCGCGAACTGGTAGATGTGCCGGGCCGCCTTCAGCCACTCGGGCCGGGGCTCAATGCGATTGT
>WGCB01000405.1 GCA_015494005.1 Caldilineaceae bacterium | reverse complement strand
GGCCCACCCCGCCCCGAGGTCGGCCGAAGCGAAAGTGGGGCAGCTCGATCTGGGGCACGGGGATGCTCACCAGGTCCTTGCCCCGGCGGCCGATGAGCTCCCGGTTGGCGATGTACTTGCGCAGGTTGCGCTTGATCTGCCCCCGCACGATCTGCTTGAAGCGGCGGGCGTCCTGCTCGATGGACAGGGCCATGATGGCTATCCCTCACTCACCTCTGGTGTCGCCCCGGGCGAAGATGCCGGCCACGTAGGTCAGCACGTCCGTGGCGCAGACCTGGCAGTAGCCCAGGTTCTTGATCATGCGGTCCTTCACCACCTCGATCTTCTCCTGGGTCTCCGGGTCCAGGACGTTGGAGACCAGGCTGTTGAGCTTGATGGAGTCCTTCTGGTCCTCGAAGAGCTTCAGCTCCAGGGCCCGCCGCAGCCGGTCGTTGGAGTCCCAGGAGAAGGTCTTGCCGTCCAGGGCCAGGGCGCCGATGTAGTTCATGATCTCCCGGCGGAAGTCGTCCTTGCGGCTCTCGGGGATGTCGATCTTCTCCTCGATGGAGCGCATGAGCCGCTCGTTGGGGGGCTCGTCCTCCCCGGTGTAGGGGTTGCGGACCTTCTGCTTCTGGGTGTAGGCCCGCAGGTTGTCGATGTAGTTGGCGCAGAGCCGCTTGATGGCCGCCTCGTCCGCGGTGATGGCCCGCTGCACCTCGTTCTTGACGATATCGTCGTACTCCTCCTTGACCACGGCCAGGAGCTCCCGGTAGCGCTTGCGCTCCCCCTCGTTGGTGATGAGGGAGTGGTGGCGCAGGCCCATCTCCAGCTCCCGCAGGAGCATGAAGGGGTTGATGCAGGTGCGGCTCTGGTCGGCTACCAGGGTGTTGGAGAGCTTGTCCTGGATGTAACGGGGGGAGATGCCCCGCATACCCTCCTGGGGCGCCTCCGCCTGGAGCTCCAGGACGCTGTCCTCGGTGAAGCCAGGCAGGCTGCGGCCGTCGTAGAGCTTCAGCTTCTGGAGCAGGGTCAGGTTGGCCCGCTTGGGCTCCTCCAGCCGGGTCAGCACGGCCCACATGGCGGCGATCTCCAGGGTGTGGGGGGCGATGTGCTTGCCCATCACCTGCCGCTCGTTGAAGTCCCGCTGGTAGATCTGCACCTCGTCGCTGAAGCGGGTGACGTAGGGGATGTCGATCTTGATGGTGCGGTCCCGCAGGGCCTCCATGTACTCGTTGTTGAGCAGGCGCCGGTACTCCGCCTCGTTGGTGTGCCCCAGGATCACCTCGTCGATGTCCGTGTGGGCGAACTTCTTGGGCTTGATCTTGTGCTCCTGGGAGGCGGTGAGCAGGTCGTAGAGGAAGGCCACGTCCAGCTTCAGGATCTCGATGAACTCCACCAGGCCCCGGTTGCCGATGTTCAGCTCCCCGTCGAAGTTGAAGGCCCGGGGGTCCGAGTCGGAGCCGTACTCGGCGATCTTCCGGTAGTTGATGTCCCCGGTGAGCTCCGTGCTGTCCTGGTTCTTCTCGTCCTTGGGCTGGAAGGTGCCGATGCCCACCCGGTCCTTCTCCGAGAGGACCAGCCGCCGCACCCGCACCTGGCGCACCACCTCCAGCCAGTTGCCGTTGGCCCGCTCCAGGAGCTGGTTGAACATGAAGCGGCAGGCCGGGCAGAGCTCCCCCTCGATCTCCACAGGGTAGCCTCCAGGGCCGCCGTTGTGCCCGTTGGCGCGCCCGTTGTCACGCCCCCGGTTCAGCTCCTGGAGCACCAGGGAGCGGTACTCGGCCGGCACCAGGTGCAGGGGATCCTCGTGCATGGGGCAGTCCATGCGCTCCCCTTCGTCCGGCTGCCAGTAAAAGGTGTAGAGCCGGCCCTCCGGGGTGCGGCTGTAGGCCTCCAGCCCCTTCTTGAGCAGGCGCACGATGGTGCTCTTGGCCGTGCCCACCGGCCCGTGGAGCAGGATCACCCGGCGCTCGGTCCCGTAGCGGCGGGCCGCAGCGTGGAAGATCTGGACCAGGTCCATGAGGGGCTTGTCCAGGCCGAAGATGGCGTCCTTGCCGTCCTCGAAGGGATCGTCGAAGAAGTTGTAGTGGACGATCCGCTCCCGGTTGCGGGTGTACTCCTCCGTGCCGTAGGAGAGGATCATGTCGTAGATGCGCTGGAAGGCGGTCCGGGCCACGTTGGGGTCCTCCCGGACGAGGTCCAGGTACTCCTCGAAGCTGCCCTCCCAGTAGAGCTCCCGGAAACGATCCAGGTCTTGGACTTTTTCGATGGTTTTCAGAATCGAGCTGGTCACGTTTGCACTCCTTCTCGCTACATTTCCATCCATGGGGATGAAACCGAGGGGATGAAACAGGGATGCCGGTTCAGGATCACAGGGAGGGTCTGGAGCGCCACTCCCCTATGTCCTCTAAGACGCTGTGGCGGCGAGATTTCTTACCCGATTCCCCCAGCTTTTTCCTGGCCGGACAGTCCATCCCCAGACGCGAAAAAGCCGTGGACCGGAGAAAGTCCACGGCTTGGAGGCTACCTGGGAGCGGCGGCCCGCAACTCCTGCAACGAGTGCCGCCTTCCTGGTCAACGGCTGGGCCGGTTAGGCGGTTGGATGGGACGAAACCGGGCCCGATCGGTCCGGGAGGGACTCGGCCTCGGTGTCGGAGACGGGGCGCTCTTCTCCGGCCCGCTCTGGGATGTCGCGCGGGGGGAACGGTTCGGCAATCGAGATCTCAGGCCTTCTGCCTTCTTTTTCGGCCT
>WGCB01000404.1 GCA_015494005.1 Caldilineaceae bacterium | reverse complement strand
GGCTGCTCCTGGCCTGCCGGGTCCAGAGCGGCGAGGGGCAATCTCCCCGGCCCGTCCCCCCGGAGCGGCTGGTGGACGCGGGGAACGATCCCCGGGCTATCGCCGCGGTGAACGCCTGGCGACGCCAGGGCATGCGGGTGGTGGTGGACGTGACCGGGCGGAGCGGGCTGGAGCTGTGGCGGCTGGCCCAGCGGGTGGGCGCGGCCCAGGCCCTGGTCTGGACGGGCGAGGGGTTCGACGTCTACGCGGGGGAGAACGAGGCGGAGCAGCCGGTGGATTTCATCCGGGTGGTGGAGCCATGAGCCCGGCGACGAGTCCCAGCCCCCTCCTCATGGCCCTGCCCAAGGGGCGCCTGGCCGAGCAGAGCCTGGCCCTGCTGGCCCGGGCTGGCCTGAGCGTCCCCCAGGGCAACGGAGGCCGCAAGCTGGTCCTGGAGAGCCCGGACGGTCGCATGGGCTACGTCATGGCCAAGCCCTGGGACGTGCCCACCTTCGTGGAGTACGGGGCCGCGGACCTGGGCATCTGCGGGCTGGACGTGCTGCGGGAGAGCGGGCGCAACGTCTACGAGCCCCTGCTCCTGCCCTTCGGCCACTGCCGCCTAAGCCTGGCCGGCCCCCAGGAGCGGGCGTACACGCCCCTGCGCTACGAGAGCCAGCCCCGGATCGCCACCAAGTACCCCCGGCTGACCACGGCTTTCTTCCGGCAGCGGGGCATCAACGCGGAGGTCATCGCCCTGAGCGGCTCCGTGGAGCTGGGGCCGGTCCTGGGCCTGGCGGATCTCATCGTGGACCTGGTGGAGACGGGCAGCACCCTCCAGGCCAACGGGCTGGTGGAGTTCCGCACCATCCTGGAGAGCCAGGCGGTGCTCATCGTCAACCGGGCCGCCTACCGCCTGAAGTCCCAGCCCATCCAGGCCCTGATCGAAAAGCTGAGGGAGGCGATAGACGGAACGGCATAACGACAAACCGAATAGTTGGGAGACTGGGAGATTGGTTGATTGGGGCCAGGGCGTCCAGCGTCCTGTAGGCACTCTCCAGTCTCCAATCTCGGGGCCCTGTCTTCGCTCCTATCCCCCTGCCCGCCAGCTCCCAGCTCCCAACTCCCGACTTCCAACTGCCCTCAAAAAGGACAATCCCATGGCCGAGATCATCCATTCCCACGCCATCCACGGGGTGAAGTTCGCCCGGCTCCGAGTCTTCCAGGACGAGCGGGGCCGCTTCGTGGAGACCTTCCGGGAGTCCTGGTTCCCCGAGCGGACCTGGGACATCTTCCAGACCAACCGCAGCGACAGCAAGGCCGGGGTGCTCCGGGGCCTCCACTACCACTTCCGCCAGGTGGACTACTGGTACGCGGTGAACGGGCGCATCCGGGTGGCCCTGGCGGACCTGCGCCCCTCCTCCCCCACCTACCTGGCCACGGAGACGGTGGAGATCGGCGAGGGCAACGAGATGGGCATCTTCATCCCCATGGGCGTGGCCCACGGCTTCGTGGCCCTGACCGACGCCACCCTCACCTACATCGTGGACAACTACTACGACGGCAGCGACGAGCACGGCGTGGCCTGGGACGATCCCACCCTGGCCATCGACTGGGGCGTGGAGAACCCCATCCTCTCCCCCCGGGACCTGGCCAACCCCCGGCTGGCCGACATCCCCCGGGAGAAGCTGCCGGCGTAGGCGTCCTGTGAGGGGGTGAGCAAACTGCAGACAAGGAGACTGGGAGACAAGGAGCAGCGGCGTGGGGTGTCAGCGGCCTCCGTCCGCCATCTTTCGTCTCCCGGTCAATTCCTAATTTCCCACTCCGCCCTCCCCACCCTCATCACGCCTTGCCCAGGACCGCGGCCAGCAGGGCCATGCGGATGAACATGCCGTTGCGCATCTGGCGGAAGTAAGCGGCCCGGGGATCGTCGTCGATCGCGTAGCTGATCTCCCCCACCCGGGGCAGGGGGTGCATGACGATCATGCGCTCCTTGGCCTTGGCCATGAGCTCCTCGTCCACCACGTAGAAATCCTTCACCCGGTCGTACTCCGCCAGGTCCGTGAAGCGCTCCTTCTGCACCCGGGTCACGTAGAGGACGTCCACCTGGCCGATGATCTGGTGCACGTCCTCCAGCTCCTGGTAGCGGTGCCCTGTCTCTCGAACCACGT
>WGCB01000403.1 GCA_015494005.1 Caldilineaceae bacterium | reverse complement strand
GCGGTGCTATCCAACCGCATCACCTGAGCAGGAAGGGCGTACACCTGCAAGTGATGCTGATTGAAAGCATCTTCCGCCTGCTCCCACAACACGTCCTTGCCAAATTGCGTCAGTAACGCCCCCAAATGGTCATCGGTGAAGTCCTTGGGGCGCACCTCTTCTCCGAACACCCTGGATAAGGTCTGCTGGTGTTGTTCCGCCCATGCTTCCACTTGATTCATCCGATGGTCGGATTCGGAAAGGATATACATGAGCCATCCCACAGCCAGCTTCCCCATACTGAGCCCTTTCCAATTGCCATGGCGTGAAAAGACCTTATCCAGGATGTCCGCGACACCCATGGAGGTCAGCATGGCCCCCAGCAAAGGCAAATCATCGACTTGTTCGCTTTCAACATGTATCTCGTCCATACTATGATTGTAACCGTATCTTCAGCTGTTAAAGAACTCGTTCTGCCTACAACGCGTGAACTTCGAAAATTTTTAGCGAATCGCCAGTTCAATCTTCGATCTTCCCCTGATCTTCGCCTCGCTCACCTCAAAGCCTGGAGCACCTCCCGGGCCGCGTTGAAGCCCGGCGCGCCGGTGATCCCACCGCCGGGATGGGCCCCCGCGCCGCAGAGGAAGAGGTTGCCCACGGGCATGGCGTACTGGCCGTAGCCTGGGATGGGCCGCATGAAGAGCTGCTGGTCCAGGTCCATCTGGCCGTGGTAGATGCTGCCCTCGGTCAGGCCGTACTCTCGCTCCAGGTCCAGGGGCGTCAACACCTGGCGGTGGAGCACCAGGTCGGGCAGCTCCGGCGCGTACCGGGCCAGGAGCGCCACCACCCGGTCCCCCAGCTCCTCCCGCCCCTCGTCCCAGCTGCCCTCGGCCAGGGCGTAGGGCGCGTACTGGACCGTGGCCGAGAGGATGTGGGCTCCCTCGGGGGCCAGGGTCGGATCCAGCAGCGTGGGGATCACCACGTCCAGGGCCGGCTCCTGGGAGGGGCGACCGTACTTGGCGTCGTCGTAGGCCCGCTCCAGGTACTCCATGCTGGGGCTGATGACGATGTGGCCGGTGAGCTGCTCCGGGCTCTCCTGACCGTGGAAGCGGGGCAGGCCGCGCAGGGCCAGGTTGACCTTGGCCGTGCTGCCCCGGAAGCGGATGTTCCGCACCCGGCGCATGACCCGAGGCTCCAGCTCCTGGGGGCCCAGCAGGTCGAAGAGGGTGCGCCGAGGATCCGCGCTGGAGAGGACCGCCCGGGCCGGGATCTCCTCGCCGTCCTCCAGGACCACGCCGGTCACCTGGCCGTAGCTGGTACGGATCCGGGCCACCCCCGCGCCCAGGCGGATGGTGGCGCCGTGCAGGGTGGCCGCGCTGGCCAGGGCCACGGAGAGCTGGCCCACACCTCCCTGCACGAAACGGCCGGCCCGCACTCCCTGGCCGCCTCCCAGATGGTGGTAGAGGAAAAGATAAGCCGTCCCCGCCGCGTAGGGCCCCTGCATGGTCCCAGCCACGCCAGCGGTGGCCAGCAGTCCCTTCAGGAAGGGGTCCTGGAACCACTCGTCCAGGAACTCCCGCACGCTCATGGGCAGGATGCGCAGGAACTCCATCATGTCCCGCTTGCCCAGCTGGCGCAGCTTCAGGCCGGTCATGGCCCAGGGCAGCAGCTCCCGGGGGTCGAACTCCTTGGGATTGGGCGGGGTCTGGAGCATGGCCCGGTCCAGGACCTGGGTCATGCGGGCCACCAGCTGGGTGAAGCGATGGTAGCTGGCCGCCTCCTTGGGGGAAATCCGCTCCGCCAGCTCCGCCTGGGTGCGGGTGGGGTCCCGCCAGAGGGTCAGGCCGGGCCCGTCCAGGCGCGGCGCGAAGGCCACAGCCGGGCCCTCCACGAAGCGCAGCCCGTGGCGCTCCAGGGCCAGGGCCTCCACCAGCTCCGGCCGGAAGAGCCCTGCATCCTCGGCCCCGGTGTTGACCTTGAAGCCCGGGAAGATCTCCTCCGTGGCCGCGCTGCCGCCCAGAGTCTGCCGCTTCTCCAGGACCAGCACGCGCTTGCCGGCCTTGGCCAGCAGGGCCGCCGCCACCAGTCCGTTGTGGCCACCGCCGATGATCACCGCGTCGTAGCGTTCGTTCATGGCAAAAGGGTTGATTGGTTGAATGGTCAGGAAGTTGGAATTTGGGAGCGAGGAGTCGGCATGCGCCGCCTCCAAATCGCTACTTTCTCTGGTCTTTCAGGATCTCCAGGGCGGCCAGGCGACCCGGCGCGCCGGTGATGCCGCCCCCGGGATGGGCCCCGGAGCCGCACTGGTAGTAGTTGCGGATGGGCGTGCGGAACTTGGCATAGCCCGGAGCCGGCCGCAGGAAGAAGAGCTGGGACAGGGAGAGCTCACCGTGGAAGATGTTCCCCTGGGTGATCCCCACCATGCGCTCGATGTCCAGGGGGGTGAGCACCTGCCGGTAGAGGATCTTCTCCTTCAGGTCGGGCATGAACTGGGAGAGGGCGTCCACCACTGCGTTACCGAAGGCCTCTCGCTGCTCGTCCCAGGTGCCTTCGGCCAGCTCGTAGGGGGCGTACTGGACGAAACAGGACATGACGTGCTTCCCGGGCGGGGCCATGTCCGGGTCGATCATGGAGGGGATGATCACGTCCACGTAGGGGCGGCGGGAGAAGCGGCCGTACTTGGCGTCGTCGTAGGCCCGCTCCATGTACTCCACGCTGGGGCTGATGGAGATGGCCCCGGCCAGGTGACGCCCATAGCCGGGCATGCAGGTCAGATTCGGCAGGCCATCCAGGGCCAGGTTGACCTTGCCCGACGAGCCCCGGATGTTGAACTTGCGGATGTCCTCCACCAGCTCCGGGGGCAGCTGCCGGGGGTCCACCAGCTTCAGGAAGGTCACCTTGGGGTCCAGGCTGGAGACCACCACGTCCCCGGAGATCTCCTCGCCGTTCTCCAGGACCACGCCCACGGCCTGGCCGTCCTTGACCAGCACCTCCGCCACCGGCGCCTCGGTGCGGATCTCCGCGCCGAACTCCCGGGCCGCGCTGGCGATGGCCTCCGCGATGCCGCCGGTCCCGCCCTTGGCGAAGCCCCAGGCCCGGAAGGCCCCGTCGATCTCCCCCATGTAGTGGTGGAGGAGGACGTAGGCCGTGCCCGGGGAGCGGATCCCCAGGAAGGTGCCGATGATGCCGCTGGCCGCCAGGGTGGCCCGCAGGCCGTCCGTCTCGAACCACTCGGAGACGAAGTCCGCGGCGCTCATGGTCATGAGCTTGACCAGGGTGTAGAGCTGATCCTCCTCCAGGCCCAGGAAGTTCCTGGCCGTCTTAGCCAGGCCCAGGAGATCCTCCGGATGGAAGCTGGTGGGGTCCGGCGGCACCATGCCCAGGATGAACTTCACCGCCTTGGCCATGAAGTACATGGCCCGGCCGTACTCCTCGTAGGCCTCTGCGTCCCGCTGGGAGTGGCGCGCGATGTCCCGCAGGGTGCGGAAGTGGTCCGCGTCCCGGTAGATGTAGTCCCCGTTGGGCAGAGGGGTCAGGGTGCTCTCCAGGGGCAGGATGGTCAGGCCATGCTTGGGCAGGTTCAGGTCCCGGATGATCTCCGGGCGCAGGAGGCTGACCACGTAGGAGAAGACGGAGAACTTGAAGCCCGGGTAGACCTCCTCCGTGACGCTGGCGCCCCCCACCAGGTAGCGCTTCTCCAGGACGAGCACTCGCTTGCCGGCCTTGGCCAGGTAGGCCGCGGTGACCAGTCCGTTGTGGCCGCCACCGATGACGATGACATCATATTTTTGGGACATGAGGCGTTCGGTGTGATTGGGTGATTGGGCGATCAGGCGATTGGTTCCGGAAATTGAGAGCTGGGCCTGGGAAGTCGGCGTCGTCCAGGGGGCGCGGCTCACTCGCTTCGGGCCCGGTTGAAGAAGGGCGGACGCACCAGGGTTGCCCGGGCCCGCTCTCGGTGGTACTCCACGGTGATCTCGATCTCCACCGGGGAGCCAGGCTGGGCCTCCTTGGGCTCCACCGTGCCGATGGCCACGTACTTCTTCAAGATGGGCGAGAAGACACTGCTGGTCACCTGGCCGATCTGGCGGTCGCCCCGGTAGACGGGGATGGGCGAGCGGGAGGCCCGTCCAGTGACCTGGGGTGGCAGATCCACCTTGCCGAAGAGCTCCTCCAGGCTGATCCAGTCGATCTCCAGCCCCACGAAGGACCAGGTGGGCCCTTTGGCCTTGGCCCGGACCAGGGCCCGCTGCCCCACGAAGGCTTCCTTTTCCAGGTTGACCGTCCACCCCAGGCCGATGTCGAAGGGAGTGGACTTCTGGGCGGGGATGAGGGCCTTGTGGCTGGAGATGTAGTCCACCTCGATGAGGAGGAGGCCGGCCTCGATGCGCACCATGTCCAGCGCGGCCAGGCCGATGGGCAGCAGGCCGTAGTCCCGCCCCACCTCCAGGAGCCGATCCCAGACGGCCAGGGCGTGCTCCGGGGCCATCCAGAGCTCGTAGCCCAGATCCCCGGTGTAGCCGGTGCGGCTCACGGTGATGGGCGCGCCAGCCAGCTGGGTCTCGGCCAGGCGGAAGTAGCGCAGCTTGGCCAGGGTCGGGTCCTCGGTGGCGGCCAGGAGCACCTCCCGGGACTTGGGCCCCTGCAGGGCCAGGGCCGCCAGATCCCGAGAGACATCCACCACCTCCACGTCCAGGCCGAAGCTGCAATCCTGGAACCAACGCAGGTTGGGGTCCGCGGCGGTGATGCGGAAGCGGTCCGGGGCCAGGCGGGCCACCGTGCCATCGTCGATGACGAAACCGTCCTCGTCGCACCAGGGGGAGTACATGACCTGGCCCACCCGGCAGCGACTCACATCCCGGGTCATGATGCGGTTCACCGCCCGCTCCGCGTCCGGCCCTCGCACCTCGTACTTGAAGAGGGGTGTCACGTCCAGCAGGCCAGCCGAGTTGCGCACGGCCCAGTACTCCCGGTCGTGGGTGGGCTCGTAGGTGATGGCGGCCAGGTAACCGGCCCATTCGCTCCACTCGTGGCTCTCGGAAAGGGTCGACGTGCGGGGATAGAAGGGCGTTGGGATGGGCATGGATCCAGCCTTTCCTGTGGGGATCGGTTCCCGGTTCGGATCTACTCGTTCTCGTAGCCCAGGCGCTGGGAGATGCGCCGAGCCGCGGCCTGGACCGTGGGGGCCAATGCCGCCAGGCGAGCCCGGGTCAGGCGCACGCTGGGCCCGCCCACGCTGATGGCCGCCACCACCTGGCCGTTCAGGTCGAAGATGGGGGCGCTGACCGCGGCGTAGCCCTGCTCCAGCTCCTCGAAGGCGGTGGCATAGCCCTGGGCCCGGATCCGGGCCAGCTCCTCTTCCAGCATCTCGGGGGATGGGATGGTCTGCTCGGTGAAGCGCTCCAGGGGGAGGGAGAGCGCTGCTCGTCGGGCGGCGGCCGGCAGTTGAGCCAGGATGGCCTTGCCCGTGGAGGTGGCGTGGACGGGCCAGAGGGTGTCCACCGAGGGGGTGGCGCCCACCAGATGGGTGCCCAGCACCTCATCCAGGATCAGGATCTGCTGGCCCCGCAGCACCTCCAGGGTGGCCGTCTCCCGGGTCTGCTGGGCCAGGGCCACCAGCTCGTCGTGGCTCACCGAGCGCAGGTCATTGGCCCGCAGCGCCCACTTGCCCAGGACGATGGCCATGGGCCCCAGCCGGTAGCCGTCGCTCTCCCCATGGCGGACCACAAAGCCTTCGCTCTCCAGGGCGGTGAGCAGCCGGTAGACAGTGGTGCGGTTGAGGCCCACTTTCTTGGCCAGGTCACTCAGCCCCAGCTCAGGATCGGCCCCGGCAAAGGCCTTGAGCAGGCTCAGGGCTCGGCGCACGGCCTGGGTGCCGGGATAGGGTTCATTTCCGGGCATGGGCATGGTTGAACAGCCTTTTCACTATGTGAACCCAGTCTACTCCTGGCAGGGAAAATTGTCAAGCGAAACCCGCGGAAAATCCTGCACCCCCCTCGGAAATCCGACAGCCAGGCGGCGCGGACGGCCTTCCCGGGCCGCCGATGGAGGAATAGGCGAAAAAGGGGCGGGATCGATTGCACATTCCACCGCCAACGTGTACAATAGCCGTGCAGTTACCCCCTGTTGCCTGCTCGGTGGTACACCTCAATGGCCCTGGCGTCTAGTCTGGTATTCGACGAGGAGAATCCCGTGGACAGCCCCGCACCGACCCCAACCAAGGCAACGACCGATTTCCTCCGTCGCGTTCCCTACTTCCGGCACCTGGAGCCCGCTGCTCTGGAGGCGCTGGCCCGATCTGCCCAGCGCCTCGAGTTCAAGGCCGGGACCGTCATCTTCACCCAGGACGAGCCATCCGCTGGCCTCTTCATCGTGGAGCAGGGGGAGGTGAAAGCCTGCCACATCTCCTGCCAGGGCCGGGAGCAGATCCTCCACGTCATCTGCTGTGGGGACACCTTCAACGACGTGGCCGCCTTCGATGGAGGACCCAACCCGGTCACCGCCATCGCCCGGACCGACGTGGTGCTCTGGTGCATCTCCCGGTCGGACCTGCAGCGCATCGCCGCCGCCCATCCGGAGCTGGCCTGGGCCCTGGTGGAGAGCATCGCCAAGCGGACTCGCCACCTGGTGCGCCTGGTCCAGGACTTGACCATGCGCAGCGTGCGGGGTCGGCTGGCCTGCCTGCTTCTGGCCCAGATCCACGGCCAGCCCGGCGAGACCATCCCCCGCCTGATGACCCAGGAGGAGATGGCCGGCCGCCTGGGCACTGTGCGAGAGATGGTGGGCCGAGCCCTGCGGGACATGGCCGCAGACGGCATCCTGCGTTTCGACCGGCACCGGATCGTGATCCTGGACCCGGAGCGGCTGGTCAAGGAAGCCCGGGGCTAAGCCCCTGGGCAGCAGCCCCAGCACAGTTCACCACTCGAGTACCCATCCCAAGCCCGATTTCCCACCGGAAGTCGGGCTTTTTGCGTCCAATTCGGACCGAAACTTCCACCGGTTGAGACATAAGTCGCAGCTTTTCGGCTCGCCATTTGTCACAATGGAACGGAGCCGAATTGGCTCCGCTGTGCCGGAAACGCTCCTCGTGTCTGAGGTGGCTATGCTCTCGGACCCGTTGCCACAGATCGATACAGAACGATGTCGGGGCTGCCATCGCTGCGTGGATGTCTGCCCCACCCATGCCTTGGCCCAAGAAGGCGGGAAAGCGTTTCTCCGGGCGCCCCATCTCTGCGTCTACTGCATGGCCTGCGAAGACATCTGCCCGGAGGACGCGATCCATCTGCCTTTTTTGATCGTGCTGGATCCAACCGCTCGCTCAACGACCGACGATTCGAACTCGCAGGCCGATCTCATCCACAACCCAGGAGGGGTGTCATGAAGAGATTTCGTATCCTGTTGCTGACCGTCATTGCCCTGTTGCTCCTGGCCCTGCTGGCCGGCTGTGGCGGCAAGAAGGAGAAGGAAGAGCCCACAGCAGAGCCAGCCGCGGCCCAGGAAGTGGCCACCGAGGCGCCCACCCCCACGCCGGAACCACCAACTCCCACCCCTGAGCCGCCGACTCCTACGCCCGAGCCGCCCACACCCGAACCCCAGGCGGCTCGGGCGTAGGAGTCGGCGGCTCAGGGGTGGGAGTTGGTGGTTCCGGCGTGGGGG
>WGCB01000402.1 GCA_015494005.1 Caldilineaceae bacterium | reverse complement strand
GGTGGACATGGTGCACCAGCGCTGGGCCGAGGATCTCATCCGGGAGCTGGGCCTGCGGCCGGAGCAGTTCGTGGAGCTGACGCCCCCCGGCGCGGTCATCGGCGCGGTGAGCCCGGAGGCAGCCCGGGCCACCGGGCTCCCGGCTGGCCTGCCCGTGGTGGCCGGCGCGGGGGATGGCCAATGCGCGGGGCTGGGCGCCAACGCCACCGGAGAGGGCCGGGCCTACCTGAACCTGGGCACCGCGGTGGTCAGCGGGGCTTTCAGCCCAGAGTATCGGGCCGACCGGGCCTTCCGCACCCTCTACGCCCCCATCCCCGGGGCCTACTTCCTGGAGACGGTGCTCCGGGGCGGGGTCTTCACCGTGGGCTGGTTCGTGGAGCGCTTCGCCAGCGACCTGCGGGATTCCTGGCTGCCCCTGAGCCCGGAGGAGATGCTGGAGGCCGCGGCGGCCAAGCTGCCTCCGGGCGCCCTGGGACTGATGCTGGTCCCCTACTGGAACAACGTGATGAACCCCTACTGGGACCCCAACGCCTCGGGCATGGTGGTGGGTTGGACCGGGGCCCACGCCCGGGAGCATTTCTACCGGGCCATCCTGGAGGGAATCGCCTACGAGCAGCGCCTAGCCGGGGATGGGGTGATGGAGGCCCTGGGTCGCCCCTTCCAGGAGTACGTGACCATGGGCGGGGGCAGCCGCAGCCCCCTCTGGTGCCAGATCGTGGCGGACGTGACCGGGGTGCCCGTGGTCCGCTCCACCACCACGGAGGCCACCTGCCTGGGCGCGGCCATCCTGGCGGCCGGGGCCGTGGGCTGGTATCCGGGCATCCTGGAGGCAGCCCAGGCCATGACTGGCACCGGCGAGCGCTTCGACCCAGAGCCGGAGACCCAGGCCGTCTACGAGCGGCTCTACCAGGAGGTCTACCGGGGGCTCTTCCCGGCCCTGCAGCCCCTGATCGACCGGCTCACCGAGCTGACCCACGGCGAATAACAGACAAGGAGATAGGGAGACAAGGAGGCAGGGGAACAAGGAGAATCTGATTGGGTGACCAGATGGCCGGATGAAGCCGCCGCATTTCAATTGCCCAATCACCCAGTCACCCAATCTCTCAGCCTCCAATCTCCGGCTTTCGCGACCAATCAACCGATGAACCAATCCACCAGCATCCACCAGCCAACACGTTTCCACCCTGGTGACCGTCCGTGATCGATCCCCGAGATGACCTGCTGGTCGTTGTGGCCAGCCTCTACTACGAACAGAATCAGAACCAGCAGCAGATCGCCGATCGCCTGGAGATCTCCCGTTCCAGCGTCTCCCGCCTGATCAAGGAGGCCCGGGATCGGGGCATCGTGCGCATCTCCATCCAGAAGCCCACCCACCGGGATCTGGCCCTGGAGCAGGCCCTCATCGACCGCTTCGGCCTGCGGGACGCCTACGTGCTCCACACCAGCCAGGACAACGGCGCGGAGCACCGCAGCGAGCAGGAGCTGCTCCAGGCGGTGGGACGGCTGGCCGCCAGCTATCTGCAGCGGGTGGTGGAAAGCCTGGCGCCGGGCTCCCACATCGGCATCGCCTGGGGCACCGGCGTCTACGCCGCGGTCAGCGCCCTGCCCGAGGACCGCAGCAAGCGCATCGACGTGGTCCAGATGCTGGGCAGCGTGGGGGCGCCCAACTCCCTCATCGACGGGCCGGACCTGGCCCGCATGGTGGCCGGGAAGCTGGGCGGACGTCACCACTACCTCCACGCGCCGGTGATCCTGGAGCAGGTGGCCCTGCGGGACATGCTCTACAACGAGCCCGCGGTCCGGGAGGGGCTGGAGCGGGCCCGGACAGCCCAGCTGGCCATCACCGGCATCGGCACGGTCCGGGACGAGGCCTCCAGCTTCCTGCGCACGGGCCACCTGACCCGGGAGGACCTGGCCCATCTGCGCAGCCAGGGCATCGTGGGGGAGACCTGCGGCCGTTTCTTCGATGCCTGGGGCAACTGCCAGGGCTTCGAGATCAACCAGCAGGTGGTGGGGATCGAACTGGACGACCTGCGGCGCATCCCCCGGGTCATGGCCGTGGCTCGAGGATTGCCCAAGGCCCAGTCCATCCTGGGGGCGCTCCGGGGCCGCTACCTGACCGTCCTGGCCACGGACGACGTGACCGCCCAGGCCATCCTGGCGCTGGATGACCAGGAGCAGCAGAGCGGAAGCGAGAAACGGGGTTCGCGAGCAGGATCGAGGACAGCCTGAACCGGCTGCCACCAGCATTGGGGGAGCGAAGGCCATGGCCGAAATTGTCATTTTGGGCGCCGGCGTCATGGGGAGCGCCTTCAGCTTCCCCCTGACGGACAACGGCCACCACGTCCGCCTGGTGGGCACCCACCTGGACGGCGACATCATCGAGGAGATCCACGAGAGCCGGGTCCATCCCCGGCTGAAGAGTCGGCTGCCGGACGGGGTGGAGCCCTACACCTACGACCGCCTGGGCCAGGCCATGCAGGACGCGGACCTGGTGGTCCTGGGGGTGAACTCCCTGGGCGTGGAGTGGGCCGCGGGCATGCTCAGCCAGGTGCTGCCGCCGGACTTCCCGGTGCTCCTCCTGACCAAGGGGCTGGAGGGAGACGAGGAAGGGCTGCAGATCCTGCCAGAGGTGCTGCGCCAGGGCCTGCCCCCGGCCCGTCGCCAGGACGTGCGCCTGGCCGCGGTGGGTGGGCCCTCCATCGCCGGGGAGTTGGCCGCCCGCCGCCACACCAGCGTGGTCCTGGCCGGGGAGGATCCGGCCCAGCTGGAGCGCCTGGCCGCGCTTCTGCGTACCCCCTACTACCACGTCTGGACCAGCACGGACCTGGTGGGGGTGGAGGTCTGCGTGGCCCTGAAGAACCTCTACGCCCTGGCCGTGGGGCTGGTCAACGGGCTGCTGGAAAAGGAGGGCCAGGCGGACAACGGCGTGGCCATGCACAACCTGGCCGCGGCCATCTTCGCCCAGGGCCTGTGGGAGACGGCCTACCTGGTGGAGCGGATGGGCGGCCAGCGGGAGAACGTCTTCACCCTGCCCGGCGCGGGGGATCTCTACGTCACCTGCCAGGGGGGGCGCAACAGCCGCATGGGGCGCTACCTGGGGCTGGGCTACAGCTATGCGGAGGCCAAGGCCCAGTTCATGCCCGAGGACACGGTGGAGGGGGCGGAGCTGGCCCTGGCCATCGGCGATCCGGTGGACGACCTGGTGGCCCGGGGCCAGCTGGACGGCGCGGCCCTGCCCCTCATGCGGGCCATGATCCGCATCGTCCGGGACGGTGCGCCGGTGGCCATCCCCTGGGACGATTTCTTTGCCAAAGGTGAGTGAACCACGCGCCCTATCGACGCGAAACGAGGTCAACATGTTCAACAAAAGCAAACCCATTGTCATCGGGGCGGACCACTTCGGTCTGCCTCTGAAAAACGTGGTGCGGGATTACCTGCGGGAGAAGGGCTACACCGTGGTGGATCTAGGCGTGGAAAGCGACGAGCCGGTGGACTATCCGGACATCGGCGCGGCCCTGGCCGAGGCGGTGGGTCGGGGCGAATACCAGCGAGGGATCCTGGTCTGCGGCACGGGAGCGGGCATGGCCGTGGTGGCCAACAAGGTGCCCGGGGTGCGGGCCGTGGCCGTCTATGATCCCTACGTGGCGGAGCGGGCCGTGGCCAGCAACAACGCCCAGATCATCACCCTGGGCAGCCAGGTGACCGGGCCCGCCGTGGCCAAGAAGCTCATCGACATCTGGCTGGAGAGCGAGTTCCAGGGTGGCCGCTCCGCCCCCAAAGTGGCCAAGATCGAGCAATTGGATGAGAAATATCGGAGCGAGCGGGCCGAAGAGCCCCGCCCAGAGACAGACTGCGGATAGATCCACCATGCCCGACATCGCCCCCCTACGCAACGCAGATTCCCTGCCGTTCCAGTTTGCTACTGCCGGCCAGATCCGCTTCGGCTGGGGCCGCCTCCAGGAGGTGGAGGAGATCGCCCCGGAGCTGGGCCGCCATGCCCTGGTGGCCACCGGCCGCAGCCGGGAACGGGCAGGCTCCCTCCTGGAGATCCTGGCCCGGCAAGGAATCCAGGTCACCCGCTTCTCCGTGACCGACGAACCCACGGTCCATGTGGCCCGGCAGGGGACCCGGCTGGCCCGGTCCGCGGGGTGCGACTTCGTGATCGGCTTCGGCGGGGGCAGCGTCCTGGACACGGCCAAGGCCATCGCCGCCCTCCTCACCAACCCGGGGGATCCCCTGGACTACCTGGAGGTCATCGGCCGGGGGCGGCCCCTCCAGAACCCCGCTGCGCCCACCCTGGCCATCCCCACCACCGCGGGCACGGGCAGCGAGGTGACCCGGAACGCGGTGCTGGCCTCCCCGGGCCACCGGGTGAAGGTCAGCCTGCGCAGTCCGCTCATGCTGCCTCGGGTGGCCCTGGTGGACCCGGCCCTGACCCTAAGCGTGCCACCCCACATCACCGCCTTCACCGGGATGGATGCCCTGACCCAGGTGCTGGAGCCTCTGGTCTCTCGCCGGGCCAATCCCCTGACCGACGGCTTCTGTCGGGAGGGGCTGCCCCGGGCCGCCCGTTCCCTGCGCCGGGCCTTCCAGGAAGGCACGGATCGGCAGGCTCGGGAGGAGATGGCCCTGGCCAGCCTGCTGGGTGGACTGGCCCTGGCTAACGCGGGGCTGGGCGCGGTGCATGGTTTCGCGGGACCTTTCGGAGGTATGTTCCACGCGCCCCATGGCGCGGTCTGCGCGGCCCTGTTGCCCCACGT
>WGCB01000401.1 GCA_015494005.1 Caldilineaceae bacterium | reverse complement strand
GGGCATCCTCGGGCCCAGGCCCCTGGACTTCGCCCTCATCGGGGCCAAGTACATGGGCAAGAGCAAGGTCCTCCGTCGCCTGGCTGCCCCGGATGGACTGCTCCGGAAGAGAGCAGCGATGTCATACTGGAAGGTCATCCCCCTCTACTACGACTGCAAACAGCTGGAACTTCAGCGAACCGAACAGGATGAAGTGAGAAAAGGCCGCTTCATGCGGGACCTGATGGACTTCGTTGTCCAGGAGCTGAAGGCCCTTGAGGCCGAGGAAGACGAGCAGCAGAGGCTCTACGGGGTGCGGCTGGTGTGGGAAGAGATCGAACAGGAGGAAAAGCGCCCGGTGGACAAACTGCGCACGATCGTGCGCCAGCTGGCCCGGGAACAAGTGCGCCTGGCCCTGCTCCTGGACAACTTCGACATTGTTCTGAAAGAGGAAGCCGTGGAGCTGCCGGAGCTGAACGAGCTGCGTCCCCTGACCCGGGAGCTGGCCCTGGTGGTGAGCAGCGAGCAGCCCCTGCCGGACGTGAACCCGAAGCTCATGGCCTCCCCCCTCTTCAACGTGATGCACCAGATCTTCCTGGGCCTCGTCAGCAAGGAGGAAGCCCTCCCCTGGCTGACAAAGCTGGTAAAAGAGCTCACGGGAGAGTCGGAGAGCTCTTCCGTGGAGGAGCTCTGGCGCTGGACCGGCGGCCATCCCTTCCTCCTGGCCCGGGTGGCGGACGTCCTCCAGGAGCCCATCGTGCGCTCCATGGGGAGCGAGCTCTACCCGCCTTTGATCAGGCTGCGCTTGACCGAACACAGCCGCTTCGTCTTCGAGACCCTGGCCCGGAAGATCGAAGAGGCCGCTCAAGCCCCCCAGAAACCCGTTCCCGCCCTGGGGGAGGTGATCCAGCGCCTGGTGCAGAACGAGGACGGGGTGAGAAACTTCGACTTTCCCCGCCACGGCCCAGCCCTGAATTGGCTCATCAACCAGGCTCTGGTCATCTACGATGCGAAAGCCTACCGGCTCTTCTCTCCCCTCTTCCAGGAATATCTGCGAGCCCACAGCGCCTTCGCCCCGCCGTTGGAGAGGACTGCTCAGGATAAGGAGAGTGTGGGGCGCTTCCTGGACCGCCTGACGCCCAAGGAGGGGGCGCTCCTGCGCTATTTCCTGGACCGCCCGGATCAGGTGATCTCCACGGAGAAGCTCCTGGCCGAGATCTGGCGCCAGCCCGACGCCAGCTCCACCCGGCGGGTCCAGGAGGGGATCCGGCGGCTGCGACGGCGGCTGAGCCAGGCCTCCCCACCCATCGGGCGCATCGAGAACGAACGAGGCCGAGGCTACCGCTTCATCCCCGCCACCACCGAAAAAGGAAACGGATATGACCGCTGAAGATCGCCCTGCCGTGGCCCTGGAATCCACCGTCATCTCCCATGGCCTCCCCTACCCCCGCAATGTGGAGCTGGCCCTGGAGATGGAGGCCATCGTTCGGGAACACGGGGGCACACCCCGCACCGTGGGCGTCATCCAGGGGGAGCTGGTGGCTGGCCTGAGCCGGGAGCAGATCGAACACCTGGCCACGGCCCCCCAGGTGCGCAAGGTCAGCCGCCGGGATCTGCCCGTGGTGGTGGCCCGCAGGCTGGACGGGGGCACCACGGTGGCCACCACCATGTGGATCGCCCACCGGGCTGGCATCCAGGTCTTCGCCACCGGGGGCATCGGCGGGGTGCATCGCGGGGGCGGCCAGGACGTCAGCGCGGACCTGCAGGAGCTGGCCCAGACGCCGGTGGTGGTGGTCTGCGCCGGGGCCAAGGCCATCCTGGACCTGCCCGCCACTCTGGAGTATCTGGAGACCTTCGGGGTGACGGTGGTGAGCTATGGCACGGACGAATTCCCGGCCTTCTACAGCCGGAGCAGCGGCTTGCCTGGGGATGTGCGCTGTGACCGGCCCGAGGAGGTGGCGGCCATCTGGCAGGCCAAGCAGGAGCTGGGGCTCCCGGGGGGGCTGCTGGTGGCCGTGCCTGTGCCCGAGGAGGCGGAGATCCCCCAGGCCGAGATGGAGCCGGTGATCCAGCAGGCCGTGGCCGAGGCGGAAGCCCGGGGGCTGCGCTCTGCCCAGGTGACGCCCTTCCTCCTGGCCCGCATCGCGGAGCTGACCGGGGAGCGCAGCCTTCGCGCCAACCTGGCTCTGCTCAAGAACAACGCCAGGGTGGCCACCCAGATCGCCCTGGCCATCCACGGGATCCGAGAACCCAGCCTGTAGCGCCGATTGTCCGGAAGCAAAAAACGCACCACCCTGGTTTCCCAGACGGTGGTGCGTTTTCGTTTGCCTCGATTTCCGGGGAAGTTTAGCTGATCCCCACCAACGCCTCGAACTCCGGGCGCTCCAACACCTCTTTCTCCAGCAAGGTCTCGGCCACCAGACGGAGCTTGTCCTGGTGGGTGCTCAGGAGCTCCCGGGCCCGGCTGTAGGCGCTCTCCACGATGCGCCGCACCTCTCGATCCACGGCCCGGGCCACCTCCTCGCTGTAGTGGCGCCGCTCCCCCAGCTCCATCCCCAGGAAGGGGTTGTGGTTGCCCTGGCTC
>WGCB01000400.1 GCA_015494005.1 Caldilineaceae bacterium | reverse complement strand
GACCTCCTGGCCCAGGATGGCCTGCCCGCCCTGGGCCTCTTCACCTTGACCCCCTACGCCCTGATCTCCCTGGCCGGGGTGATGCTCTGGTACCTGCTGGTGGGCCGGCGCCTCCTCAGCCGAGAGATGCCCCGGGAGGAGCGGCCCCCGTCCGTGGGGGAGGTGGAGCAGAGCTACGGCCTGGGCAACCTCTTCTATCGTCTGCGGGTGCGCTCCAGCTCCGACCTGGTGGGGGAGCACCTGAAGGACACCGGCCTGCGCTCCCAAGCCAACTTGACCGTGGTGGCCATCCAGTCCCCGGACGGCACCCTGCGCCCCGCCACGCCGGAGCTGGTCCTGGAGGCAGACGACGTGCTCATCGTGGAGGGGCGGCGGGGGGATGTCTTCCAGGCCGCCAGCCTCCACAGCCTGGAGCTGAAGGGCACCGTCACCCTGGAGGAGCTCAGCCACCTCTTCCCCGAGAGCCTGCGTCTGGCCGAGCTCATCGTGCCCTTCCGTTCGCCCCTGGCCGGCAAGAGCCTGGCCGAGCTGGACCTGCGGGCCCGCTACGGCATCACTGTGCTGGCCGTCCACCGCCAGGGCCGCACCATCCGGGAGAACCTGCCGGCCCTGGTCCTCCAGGCCGGGGACACCCTGCTGGTCCAGGGCACCACGGCCCAGCTGCGCAAGGTCACCCAGGGCCTGCAGCTCGTCCCGGTGACGGAGCTAGGCCCCCTGCCCGGGGAGGCGGTCACCGGCAAGGCCCGAGTGGCGGTGACCATCCTGGGGGCCATGCTCCTGGCCGTGATGACCGGGCTCCTGCCCCTGGCCGTGGCCATGCTGGCCGCGTCCCTGGCCCTGGTCCTCACCGGCTGCATCAGCGTGGAGCGAGCCTACGCCAGCATCGACGCCCGCATTCTGGTCCTGGTCATGGGCATGTTGCCCCTGGCCAACGCCCTGCAGAAGACTGGGGCCGCGGATCTGCTGGCCACCCTCATCGCCGGGGTGGGGGCCTACCTGGGCCCCTTCAGCGCCCTTCTGACCCTCTACCTCATCACCAGCCTGGTGACCCAGGCCATCTCCAACTCGGTGGTGGCGGCCCTGGTCACCCCCATCGCGGTGAGCCTGGCCCTCTCCCAGGGGCTCTCGCCCCTGCCCTTCGCCATCGCCACCGCCTTCGGGGTGAACGCGGCCTACGTCACTCCGCTGACCGACGGCAACAACCTCCTCATCCAGGCCCCGGGCCGCTACACCATGCGGGACTACCTGGTCAATGGCCTGGCGGTCTTCGTCCTGCAGACCCTGGGCATCTTCGGCCTGCTCTACTGGCAGCTTGTCCGGTGAGGGGGGCATCTGCCAGATTTTTTGGCCAGGTGATTTGGTGGCTGCTCCGGCTTCTGCTATACTCCGGGGACAATTGAATTCCTTCCGTGAAGGTGCGCCAGCCGCTCGGACGCGTGGCGCACAATGGGGGAAGACCGGTGAAAGTCCGGCGCTGACCCGCAACGGTAACGTCCTCTCAGGACGAAGCCCGAACACCCGCCTTCACGGCTGCTCAACACCACCTTCGTGGGCTAAGGGGGCTGAGCGCAGACAGGCCGAACCACCTCCCCCTGTCTCCGCCGCCCGCCAAACTGGCGGGTTTTTTCGTTGCTTCCTGCACCGTGTCCGTCCCCCTAGCCTGCCACCGCAAGAACCGCCTGGACTGGACGCGCGATGGCCTCCAAACGCACGGAACGCACCAACCGAAAAGGCAACTACCGAGAGCGAAACTATGTCGTCCGCCCGGACGGCAAGCCCATCCACGTGCCCCGGCAGCGGGGACAGCTCTTCGTCTGCGAGAACGGCTGCTGCTGCGGCCACACGGAGCGAGGCTTCGCGCCCGTGCCCCACGACCTCTACTACGACGAGTGGACCCGCCGCCGCCTGCGCAACAAGGTGCATCTGAACCACGCCGGCTGCCTGGGACCCTGCGCCCTGGCCAACGTGGCCATGTTGGTCTTCGACGGCCGGCCCATCTGGTTCCACTCGGTGAACGACGAGGGGATCATCCGGGCCATCTTCGACTACATCGACGCCATGCTGGCCGCGGATCGCTACCTGCCGCCCCCGGCCAACCTGGTCCCCCACGTCTTCAACGGCTTTGCCTGGGATGGGGAGCGGGGCCAGGCCGAGCCCGTCGCCTCGCCAGTGGACGCCCAGGCCCTCCTGGGGCAGCTGCGCTCCACCATCCTCCTCCTCACCCACGCGGACACGGACCTGCTCACCCTGGAGCGGGCCCGGGCCGAGCTGCCCCCAGACTTCCCGCCGGTGCGGGGGGTGAACCTCCTCTCCCTGCCCACGCCGGAACACGTGGAGGAGTTCATCCGCACGGAGCTGGAGGACGTCCAGGTGCTGGTCCTGCGCAGCCTGGGCGGGCGACAGGGCTTCCTCCACGGCTTCGACCGGCTGGTGGAGGCGGCCCGGCAGCGGCGCATCGACCTCATCGCGGTGCCGGGCACGGAAGGGCTGGATCCGGAGCTCACCGCCCACAGCAGCGTGCCCGTGCCGGTGATCCACGACGTCTACCGCTACCTCCACTTCGGCGGGGTGGCGAACATGGCCCAGATGCTCCGCTTCCTGGCGGATCACCTGCTGGCCGGGGGCTGGGGCTACGAGCTGCCCCAGGAGCTGCCTCGCCACGGGATCTACCATCCCCAGGGCCAGGAGGGTCCGGACGAGGCCGCGCCGGACGGGCCCACCGTGGGCATCCTCTTCTACCGCAGCCACTGGCTCAGCGGCAACACCGACTTCATCGACGCCCTGGCCGGGGCCATCCAGGAGCGGGGCGGTCGGGTCCTGCCGGTCTTCACCACCTCCTTGAAGGAGCTGAGCCAGGCGGAGGCCGAGGGCGAGAACCCCTCGCCCCGCCCCGCGGCCTTCGAGTTCTTCTACGACGACGCAGGCAACCGGCGGGTGGACGTGGTCATCTCCACCATCTCCTTCGCCATGGGCAAGGTCTCTCCCGGAGAGATCACCCAGGGGGAGTGGAACGTGGACGCCCTGCAGGCCCTGGATGTGCCGGTGATCCAGGCGGTGGCCAGCGGCATGGGCGAGAACGAGTGGCGGCTGAGCCCGCGGGGGCTGCGACCCCTGGACGTGGCCATGAACGTGGCCCTGCCCGAGTTCGACGGCCGCATCGTCAGCGTGCCCATCAGCTTCAAGGGCGTGGCTGAGCCGGGCTGTGACGGCTGCTGCCTCTCCTCGCCGGACCCCCACGCGCCCCAGCGGTACATCCCAGTGGCGGACCGGGTGGCCGCGGTGGCCGGCCTGGCCCTGCGCTTCGCCGCCCTGCGTCGCAAGCCCAACCGGGAGAAGCGCATCGCCTTCATCCTCACCAACTCCCCGGGGAAGGCGGACCGCATCGGCAACGCGGTGGGGCTGGACACCCCGGCCTCCCTGCTGCGCCTCTTCGCCCGCATGGAAGAGCGGGGCTACCGCATCCAGGGCGTGCCCCAGGACGGCGACGCCCTGCTCCACGAGCTCATCGACCGCTGCTCCTACGACGAGACCCTCCTCACCGAGTCCCAGCTGGCCCGGGCCGCGGGACGGGTGCCCGTGGAGCGGTACGCGAGCTGGTTCCAGGAGCTGACGCCCACCCAGCAGGCCAGGATGCGGGAGCGCTGGGGGGACCCCCCGGGGGAGGCCTACGTCCACCTGGACGAGCGGGGCCGGGGCCAGCACCTGGCCCTGGCCGGCCTGGAGCTGGGGAACGTCTTCCTGGCCCTGCAGCCGCCCCGGGGCTACGGCATGGACCCGGACGCCATCTACCACACCCCGGACCTGCCCCCCAC
>WGCB01000399.1 GCA_015494005.1 Caldilineaceae bacterium | reverse complement strand
GGACTACTGTGAGGACCTGGTCTTCGACTTCACAGTAGTCCAGCCACTCGGGATAGCCCCCGGCCGCGGCCCAGGTGGCCTTGGTGAAGGCCACGGAGCGGCTGCTGGGCAGGAAGCGTTCCGGGCGGATGTCTTCGGGCAGGGGCAGGACCGTGGCGGCCATGGCCGTCTGGAAGGGGCCGCTGGCGTCGGGGAGGAAGAAGCCGGCCACCGCGAAGATCTGCTCCGGCGAGTCCAGGGCCTGGAAGGGAGCGGTCAGCGCCGCCAGCCAGCCAGGGTCCAGGCGCACGCCCGCGTCCGTCACCGCGATGATGGGGCCCTCCGCGGCCTGGATGGCCCGGTTGCGTCCCTGGCTGATGTTGGCCCCGGGCGCCACCAGGATCCGCAGCTGGGGCAGGCGCTCCCGGTAGCCCTCCAGGATGGCCACCGTGTCGTCCGTGCTGCCTCCGTCGCAGATCACCACCTCGTCCGGGACGCGGGTCTGGGCCAGGAGAGAATCCATCAGCCTCCGGATGCTCGCCCCCTCGTTGTAGACCGTCGCCACCACCGAAACCCGCACGCGCCACCTCGTTCAATCCGGATTCTGCCAGCCCAGAGGCTGTCTGCCCATGTAATGATTGCACCGGCGCAGCCCATTCGTCAACTTTTCTCGTTCCCTGCTATAATACGCCATCGGGAAAGGGCCGCCCGTTGGCAAACCGATAGGCCCAGGAAAGGGACCAAATTGGCATGGCTGACCGCATCTTCGTGGCTCTGGATCTGGAGACCACCGGGCTGAAGGCCCAGAAAGATGCCATCATCGAGATCGGGGCAGTGCGCTTCCAAGGGGATCGCATCCTGGACCGGTTCGCCACCCTGGTGAACCCCAGACGCCCCCTGCCCCGCTTCATCCAGCAGCTCACGGGCATCCGGGACGAGGACGTGGCCCAGGCGCCTCCCCTGGAGGCGGTGCTGCCCGAGCTCCTGGCCTTCGTGGACCGGGATGTCTTCGGCATCGTGGCCCACAACGCCCCCTTCGACATCGGTTTCCTCAAGGTGGCCGGGGTGAACTTCCACCGACCGGTGCTGGACACCTTCGAGCTGGCCACCATCCTCATGCCCGGGGTGCCCAGCTACAACCTGGGGGAGCTGAGCCGGGCCCTGCAGATCGATCTGACCGACGCCCACCGGGCCCTGGACGACGCCCAGGCCACGGCCCGGCTCTTCATGCACCTGCTGCGGGAGCTGCGGGCCCAGCCCCTGGCCGTGCTGGAGGAGATCGTGGCCCGGGGCCAGGATGTGGCCTGGCCCTTCCTGCCCCTCTTCCAGGATGCACTGCTGGCAGCCCGAGCCCAGCGGGGTCAGCTGCCCGGCCATCACCGGACGCTCACCTTCCCCGGCGCCTCCTTCCAGGCCGCCCCGCCTCTCCAGGCCCAGGAGGAGCCCCGCCCCCTGGACGAGGACGCGGTGACCCGTTTCTTCGACCCGGATGGCCCCCTGGCCCGGCGGCTGGCGCCCCACTACGAGCGCCGCACCGGCCAGGTGGAGATGGCCCGCCTGGTCCTGGACGCGCTGAACCGGGGGGATCACCGGCTCATCGAGGCGGGCACAGGCACGGGCAAGAGCCTGGCCTACCTGGTCCCCGCGGCCCTGTGGAGCCTGGCCAACGGGCAGCGGGTGGTCATCGCCACCCACACCATCGCCCTCCAGGACCAGCTCATCCACAAGGACATCCCCCAGCTCCAGGCCGCCCTGGCCGAGATGGGCCAGGACCCCCCCCTCCGAGCCCGGGTGCTCAAGGGGCGGGGCCGCTATCTCTGCACCCGCCGGCTGCACTCCTGGGCCACCAGCCACAAGCTCTCCCCCCTGGAGCTGCGGGTGCTGGCCAAGGTGCTGGTCTGGCTCCCCACTACCGAGACCGGGGACGTGGGGGAGCTCACCCTGCGGGAGCCAGGGGAGCGGGCCATCTGGGAGCAGATCGCCTCGGATCCGGCCACCTGCTCCCTGGAGCGCTGCGGCCTGGGCAGCCAGAGCGCCCACCGGGACTTCTTCCTGGAGGCCCGGCAGCAGGCGGAATCGGCCCACCTGCTCATCGTGAACCATGCCCTCCTCCTGGCGGACGTGGCCGCGGGGGGCCGGGTGCTGCCCCCCTACGACCACCTCATCGTGGACGAGGCCCACCACCTGGAGGAGGCGGCCACGGGCCAGCTCACCTACCGGGCCAACCGACAGCTCATGGAGGCCATGCTCAGCCAGCTCCAGTTCGGCGGGGAACTCCTGGCCCTCCTGAGCCACCGGCCCCGCTGGCGGGAGATGGCCGACCAGCTGCGGGAGCAGGTGCAGCGGATCCGCAAGCCCCTGGGCCATTTCTACGATGCCCTCCTGCAGCTGGCGGTGAGCCAGCAGAACATCCGGGGCAAGGCGGACTACCTGCAGCGGCTGGCCCTGGACGACAGCGTTCGAGCCCAGCCCCGCTGGAGCCAGATGGAGGTGGAGTGGGAGCGGATCAGCGGCCTGTTGAGCCAGGCCACGGCGCTGCTCCAGGAGCTGGTGGCCGAGCTGGAGCAGCGCCGTGGCCTGGCTCAACAGGCCGCTGATCCGCTCCCACTCCACCT
>WGCB01000398.1 GCA_015494005.1 Caldilineaceae bacterium | reverse complement strand
TATCTACACCGTGCGGGGGGAGCTGGAGGAGGCCATGCGCCTCTATCGCCAGTCGTTGTCGATCAAGGAGCAACTGGGCGACCAGCAAGGCCGCGCCAGTACCCTGACCATGTTGGGCCAGCTGCTGGCAACGTCAGGGCAGGGAGAAGAAGGGGTGAAGATGCTGCAAGAGGCGCTGGATACCTTCCGGCGCCTGGGCATGCCCCGGGAGCTCGCCCAGGTGCAGCAGATCCTGGCCCAAGTGGCGGGAGGGGCCCAGCCATCCACCCATCCCGTTCCTGACCGTGGCCAGGTGGCCCGTTCTGCAGCCCAGGCCGGCGTTTCCATTTCCCCGGAAGCCCTGCCCCCGGAACTGCGGGAAGCCCTGGAAGCGGTCCTGGCCAAAGCCCAGGCCGAAGGTCGAGAGCCCACTTTGGAGGACCTACCACCCCAGGTGCAGCAGGCCCTGGCCCACGTAGCCCAGCAGCTGGCCCAGGCCGCGGAGGACCCGCAACAGGCCCTGGTGGAGCAGGTGCGGGAGGCCGCCCTGGCCGTCCAGGCTGGTCAGATGGACCGGGAGGCCTTGCTCCAGCAGCTGGACCAGGTGGCGGCCCAGATCCAGGCCAACGAGGCGCCGGGTTCCCCCTGGATGGAGGCGGCCGGCTTTGTCCTGGCCGTGGCCGCCCATCTCCGGGGCCAGGAACCCCCGCCGGTCCCAGCCCGCTATGCGGAGGAGTTCGCCGCCCTGCAAGGGTGACCGGACGGCACATCGGTCCGACACCTTATTTTCCATTGTTCCTGATCTGGATTTTCTGGATTTCCCTGACCTGGAGGTCCTCTATGTCCCCAACCCAGCCGGAATCAGCGTCCCAGAATGTCATCACCATCCGATGCATCTACTGCGGCCACACCTGGACCGAATCCATCCCAGAGCTGGAGAGACGTAAGCGGGTAGTCTACCGGGACGCTCCCCAGGATTCCCCAGGCCGCCAGGCAGAGTATCGGGTGGTCTGCCCCCACTGTGGGCGGAAGATGGTGGTGTCGCCCATGCCTCCCCGAGACCAGGAACCATGACCGATCCCCAGAACGAGCCGTTCCGGACAAGCGTCCGTCCCCTTACTCCGGAGGAGGAGCGCTGGGACGAGTGGTTCGCCACTCAGGAGCTCCGCTCACCGGACAATCTGGAGGCCGTGGCCCGGCAGCTCCTGGGGCTGATCACGGGCCTGTTGGGGCTCCTCCTGGCTGTGCTGGCCCTCTCCGAGTCCCCCCTGCCCGCCTATCTGGACCATCCGGTGGTCCCCTGGCTGGGCGGGCTGGGCATTGTCTTCATGTTGGTGGCCCTGCTTTTCGCCATGGGCGTCCTCTGGCCCAGGCGTCTGATCGTCTCCCCCCATAAGCTCCAGGAAGAGAAAGCCGCCTTCGTGGCCCTGGTGGAGCGCAAAGCCCAACTCCTGCGCATCGCTCTGGGGGCCTTCGTCTGGGGCGTACTTCTCCTGGGCGCGCTCCTGGTCCTGGCTCTCTTCACCGCGGCCGGCTCGGTGTGATAGGGCAGACCAGGAGACTGGGAGACTGGGAGACAAGGAGACAGCCTTACTCCTTACTCCTTACGCATTACTCATTACGCCCTCTCTACCCCTTCAACCCACCCGTGAGCGTCATGCCCCGGATCACCCGCTGGCGGAAGATGAGGAAGACGATGAGCACAGGCAGGGAGGCCAGGAAGGCCCCGGCCAGGAGGATGCCGTATTTGATGTCGTGGGCCCCCTGCAGGGCCTTCAGGCCGATGGGCAGGGTCAGCAGATCCGGCCGCTGCAGGGCGATGAGAGACCAGAAGAACTCGTTCCAGGAGAAGATGAACATGTAGAGGCCCAGGGCCACGAAGGCGGGGATGGAGTTGGGTAGGATGATGCGCACCAGGACGCCCAGGCTGCTGCAGCCGTCGATCCGGGCCGCGTCCTCCAGCTCGCCGGGGATGTTCACGAAGAACTGGCGCAGGAGGAAGACGCCGATGGGCATGGCCGCGATGGGCAGCACCACCGCCGCGTAGGTGTTCAGCAGCCCCAGGGAGTTCATGAGGAAGTAGAGGGGCACCGCGTTCACCTGCCAGGGGATGAGCATGGAGGAGATGAAGACCAGGAAGAGGGTGTTCCGCCCCTTCCAGCGCAGGCGAGCGAAGGAGTAGGCCGCGGGCACGGAGAGGACCAGGGAGAGGGCGGTGGAGGCCCCGGCCACGATGGCGCTGTTCATCACCCAGCGCAGGAAGGGCCAGTCCCGGATCACCTCCTGCACGTGCTCCAGGGTGAAGCGGCTGGGGATCCAGCGGGGCGGCAGGGTGAAGATCTCCGGCGTGGGCTTGAAGGCCGTGTCGATCATCCACAGGACCGGCACCAGCCAGAGCAGAGCCAGGACCAGCAGCCCCAGGAACTGCAGCCCGGCCCAGACATCCCGCCAGCGCAGGCGGGTCCGGGCGGGGGCC
>WGCB01000397.1 GCA_015494005.1 Caldilineaceae bacterium | reverse complement strand
TCCAGGATCTCCATGTAGGACGCCCCCCGGATGCGCATCTCCAGCTCCCCGGCCCGGTCCCCCGCGTAGACCAGGTGGGTGTGGGGGTCCACGAAGCCGGGGCAGACGACCTTACCCGAGGCGTCCACCTCCTGGCGTCCGCTGTAGCGGGCCTGTAGCTCCGGGGTGGGGCCCACGGCCAGGATCTGTCCGTCCTGGATGGCCAGAGCTCCGTCGGGGATCAGGCCCACGTCGGCCAGGGCGGGGCCCCGCTTGGGACCATCCGGGCTGGCGCAGGTGATCAGCTGGGCGGCGCTGTGGATGAGGGTGTCAACGTGCATGGGTGGCTCCTCTGCAGATGGTGGGGGCTGGATCCTGGATTCAAAGATGGCAAGATTTGTTGACAGGGGGACGGCAAGCTCAGTATACTGGGGTGGGGTTCCTGGTGCTCAGGGCCCGATTCCACACCCTTTTCCCAGGCGTTGCGTTGGTTTCATACGGTTCCACATGGTTCCGCACACACGAAAGGAGTTGCGCCATGGCGGAAGTTGGCTGTGCCAGGCCTACCGGGGCGTCGGTCACCGGAGAGGCCCATGAAGAGACCCAGACCGAATCCACAGGACAGCTCGGAAAGGAGATTTCCATGGCTCGTGCGCAGGTGGGCAAGGCGGCCCCGGATTTCCAGGCGCCCGCCTATTATAAAGGTGAATTTACCAGCGTGAAACTGTCCGACTACCTGGGGAAGTGGGTGCTTCTCTGCTTCTATCCGGGTGATTTCACCTTTGTCTGAGCGACCGAATTGGCGGCAGTTGCCGCCCACTACTCTGTTCTCCAGGACCTGGGCGTGGAGGTCATTTCCGTTAGCGTGGACAGCGTCTTCGTCCACAAGATGTGGCAGGACCATGAGCTGACCAAGATGGTGGACGGCGGAGTGCCCTGGCCCATGGCCACGGACGCCGCCGGCAATGTGGGAAAGGTGTACGGCGTCTACGACGAGGACGCCGGCGTGGAAAACCGGGGGCGTTTCATCATCGACCCAGACGGGGTGATCCAGGCCATCGAGATCTTGACCCCGCCCGTGGGGCGCAACATCAACGAGACCATCCGCCAGGTCCAGGCCTTCCAGCTGGTGCGAGCCAGCGGCGGCAAGGAGGCCACCCCGGCGGAGTGGACGCCGGGCAAACCCACCCTGAAGCCCGGGCCGGATCTGGTGGGCAATGTCTGGAAGGTGTGGAAACCGGAGGGCCCGAGCAAGTAGCCTGCTTCCAGGACTTGCCAGGGATACGCGCGGAAAGCGGCTTAGCCGCAGATGCCAGGAGAGGGGCGGAGCACCCGCCCCTCTTTTTGTTGCCTGGGCTCGTTGCCTGGATTGCGGCTCGGGAATTCCGGGAGGCGCCCGGAGCGCTACTTCAGCATGGGGATCTTGATGCCGTGCTTGCGGGCGAACTCCTGGGCCTCCGGGTAGCCGGCGTCCGCGTGGCGGGCCACCCCCAGGCCCGGGTCCGTGGTCAGGACCCGTTCCAGGCGCCGGGCCGCAGCTTCCGTGCCATCGGCCACGATCACCTGGCCCGCGTGCAGGCTGTAGCCGATGCCCACGCCGCCGCCGTGGTGGAAGCTGACCCAGGTGGCGCCCCCCACCGCGTTGATCAGCGCGTTGAGGATGGGCCAGTCCGCGATGGCGTCGGAGCCGTCCAGCATGCTCTCCGTCTCCCGGTTGGGGCTGGCCACGGAGCCGCTGTCCAGGTGGTCCCGGCCGATGACGATGGGGGCGCTCACCTTGCCCGAGGCCACCAGCTCGTTGAACTTGAGACCGGCCCTGGCCCGCTCCCCGTAGCCCAGCCAGCAGATGCGGGCCGGCAGGCCCTGGAACTTCACCTGCTTCTGGGCCATGCGGATCCAGCGGTGCAGGTGCTCGTCCTCGGGGAAGAGCTCCAGGATGGCCTCGTCCGTGGCGTAGAGGTCCTGGGGATCCCCGGAGAGGGCCACCCAGCGGAAGGGGCCTTTGCCCTCGCAGAAGAGGGGGCGGATGTAGGCCGGCACGAAGCCCGGGTAGCTGAAGGCCTCCTTCACCCCGGCGTCGTAGGCCCGCTGGCGCAGGTTGTTGCCGTAGTCGAAGACCACCGCGCCCTTGGCCTGCCAGTCCAACATGGCCTGGACGTGCTGGGCCATGGAGGCCAGGGAGCGGCGCACGTACTCGTCCGGGTCCTTCTCTCGCAGGGCTGCGGCCTCCTCCATGCTCATCCCCGCGGGGATGTAGCCGTAGAGGGGATCGTGGGCGCTGGTCTGGTCCGTGACCACGTCCGGGACCACGCCCCGCTCGACCAACTCCGGCAGGACCTCTGCGGCGTTGCCGATGAGGCCCACGGAGAGGGGCTGCTCCTGGGCCAGGGCCTCCTCCACCCAGGTCATGGCCTCCTCCAGGTTGTCGGTGATGCGGTCGATCTGGCGCAGCTCCAGCCGCCGCTCTGCTCGCCACCGGTCCACCTCCACGATGAGGCCCACCCCCTCGTTCATGGTGATGGCCAGAGGCTGAGCGCCGCCCATCTCCCCCAGCCCCGCGGTGACCACAAACTTGCCCTTCAGGCTGCCCCAGCCATGCTGCCGGGCCAGGGAGCCCAGGGTCTCGTAGGTGCCCTGGAGGATGCCCTGGGTGCCGATGTAGATCCAGCTGCCCGCAGTCATCTGGCCGTACATGATCAGGCCCTCCGCCTCCCATTTGTCGAAGTTCTCCTGGGTGGCCCAGGCGGGGACGATGTTGGTGTTGGCGATGAGAACCCGAGGGGCGTCCTCGTGGGTGCGGAAGATGGCCACGGGCTTGCCGGACTGGACCAGCAGGGTCTCGTCAGGCTCCAGGTTGCGCAGGGAGTCCAGGATGGCGTCGAAGCTCTCCCAGTTCCGGGCCGCCTTGCCCCGGCCGCCGTAGACGATGAGATGCTCCGGATCCCCGGCCACCTCCGGGTCCAGGTTGTTCTGGATCATGCGGTAGGGGGCCTCGATGAGCCAGTTCTTGCAGGTGAGCTCCGTGCCTCGGGGTGCTCGGATGGTGCGTGGCATGGGACTTCTCCTTTGTTTGAGATGGAGACTGGTGCTTGGGATGGAGACTGGTTTTGGGACGCCAGGCCGCGGCGTCCGGGTGGACGCAAGGATGACACCGTGGTTGGGGCACAGCGATCGGGGGAAGGCTACTCGCCACCTCCATTGTAGGATCGCCCTGGGGG
>WGCB01000396.1 GCA_015494005.1 Caldilineaceae bacterium | reverse complement strand
GTCCTGTACTGTCCACGAAGGGCACCTGGGCCAGATCGATGACCATGGTCTTGCCTGCCACCTTGCGCGCCTGGGTGCGCAGGACATCCCGCAGGACGTAAGCGGAGGAGGCATCCAAGTTCCCCCGGAGCTCCAGCTGAATCTGGTCGGCATGACTCGTGATCGTGACGGCCAATCTCATTGAGTGATCTCGCTTTCTAGGATCCGATTCTCTAGTTCGGCGCGGAAAAACGGCGATTCCAGGCCGTGGCCCGATTCAGTAGGGACACGCTCCTGGGGCCGAGCAAACAGCATCTGCCATGTGTTCACACGATGCCGCCGGCTGTAGTGGACCCGGTCGGCCAGGCGGTTCATGACGAAGAGACCGTAGCCGCCGTGAGGGGAAATGCGGGGCGGGGCGGCCTGCTGCCAGCTGTTCCCCTTGCCCGATGGGAAGGGCGCCCCAGTGTCCCTGCAGCGGAAACGGACGATCCCGCGATGGGCCTTGACAGAAACGGTGATGGGGCCCTGGAGAGAGCCGCCCCGGTAGGCATGCCGGACGATGTTGGTGAAACACTCCATGGTGGCCAGGGCAAAGTTGTGCTGCTCGGCCAGGCTCCAGCCTGTCACGGCCATGGCCACGCCCCGGATCCAGTCCATGAACCGGGGAATCTGGGCCAACGTCCCCTGGAAGCGCCGGGACACCTGTTGCACATCCGGTTGCTGCTCCCGGGGTGGACGGTATTGGAGCAACAAAGCGGTTAGATCGTCCTGGCGGTTGAAGCGATCGGGATAGACGCGCTCCACGAGCTGCCACACGGACCCTACCAGCCGCTGCAGGCTGCGTCCCGGAGAAACGAGGGGCAACATGCCCCAAAAACCCATCAGCCGGTCCACGCCGTAAGTGGCCAGGTTGGGGGCCATCGCCTCCACAAAGCCATCGCTCACGATCAGCAGCTGATCCCCGGGCTCCAGCTCCACGGCCCTGTTCACGAAACGGTCCTGCTGCATGGGGCCCAGGGGGATTCCCGTGGCAGGCAGCCGTTTGACCTCGCCGGTGCGGGCCCGGCGCAGGAAGCTGTACCCGTGACCAGCATCCGCGTAGAGGTAGCGCCCCGTCTGGACGTTCAAGCGCCCCACGACGGCTGTGATCAGGAGCTCCGCGTTGCGCAGCGTGGGCATGAGCAGATCCTGGGCATGGCCCAACATGCGGGCGGGCGTCCAACCCTCCAGGTGGGCCACCGAGCGGAGGATAGTGACGCTCTGTCCCATGATGAAAGCCGAGGGCAGGCCTTTCCCTGCCGCATCGCCCAGCACGAGGTAGAGCTCGTCGTCCTTGACCTCCGAGATCCAGTGGAAGTCCCCGCCCACGTCCCAAGCGGGTTCGCTGTACACAGCCATCCGACTGCCGCCGGGCAAGGAGGGCAGCGTGTCTGGCAAAATGGCGTGGTAGAACTGCTGGGCCACCTCCAGCTCCTGCTCCAAGCGCTGCCGGGCAGCCAGATGCTCCCGCCGCAGCACAGTGGCGATCTGCTGGGCGAGGAAGCTCATCATCTCCCGATCACCAGGCCGGAAACCGCCTCCTTCCCGCCGGTTGAAGAGGAGAAAGCCGATCTCCGCCTCTTCCCCCAGGCCAACACTCACCCCGGTCAAGGAGCGGATCCGGCCCCGCAATGCCGGCGCCAGTCGATCCAGGCAAGCATCAGCAGCTGGGCCCACGTCCTCGCTGTCCTCCGGCCCGCCAAACTCGCAGCACTGGGGGATTCGCCAATCGGCGACCAGGGCGAACAGTTCCAGGCGATGGGCCTGTCCCCAGGGGGCATTGACCAGGATGGCAGGAACGGTCGGGTCGGCGAAGAGGATCGCGCCCCCGTCCGCCTGGAGCAGCCCCATGCCTGCCTGGAGGATCTGGTGCAGGATCTCCCGCAGCGTCTTGCCCGATGTCACCAGGCTGCTGGCCTGGAGCAGGAAAACGATCTGGTCGAAGGCGTCCTGGATGAGGCGGGTGCTCTCGTCCAGCTCGTACTCCTGGACGGTGACGTGCTCCAGGAGGCGGCTCAGAGGAGGCATCAACGTGGCGGCAGAGGGGCCGACCAGCACCGCGATGCCCTGGAAAGAGGCGTCCAGGTGGCTGTACAGGGGCTCCGCGACCGCGGTCTGGGGCGATTCCAGGGATCGCCCTTCCCGCAGACGGGCCACCTCCTGGGCCAGGGAAGCCAGCCAGGAGGGAAGCCCTTCAGCGCCGATGAGCTGACCTGCAGGCGTGACGTCCAGCAGGTGCAGGGTGTGATCCGGGGGCAGAGGCAGGGGCCACAGCTGAGAGCGCTCCAGCAGGTATTGCAGCGTGGATGGGATGGAGTGGAGCAGCTGGCCTTGGGTAGTCATGGGTTCGCGTCGGGGACAACCGGCTGTTTCGGAATGGTCCGCATGCGGCTCAACGAGAAGGAAAACAAGAAATGAGCCAGCGGCTTGGCTAGCTCATCGTAACAACGATCCGTTGCAGCTTACAATAGGTAAATAGCTGAAATCGCCCATCGGGCGGCTAACAGCTAGATTGCACTGGCCGCTGACAGCCAGCGGCCAGCTCCGCCCCCAGCTGACGGACCCGCCCCAGGCC
>WGCB01000395.1 GCA_015494005.1 Caldilineaceae bacterium | reverse complement strand
GATCACAGGCAGGGGGCCGTCGGGCCGGGGCAGGTGGCCGCTGGGCTGCTCCTGCCCCAGGGCGCCCTGCATGTGGAGCTCCCCGTCGAAGACCGCGCCGTCGTCCAGGAGGATGCTGTCCACGTGCAGCGCCCCGCTCACGTAGCTGCCGCTCAGGAGCTCCGCCCGCTGGGCCTGCAGGGTGCCGCTGAATCGGCCCCGGATGCTCACGTTCTTGGCCTGGATGTCACAGAAGACCTGGCCGCTCTCGGTGATGATCACGTTGGCCGGCGTCTCGATCAGCCCGGCCTCCACGATGCCATCGATGCGGATGCTGGTGTCCGAGCGCAGGACGCCGTTGAAGGTGGAGCGGGGTCCCAGGATCACCTCGATGACGTCGGGTTCCGGTCGCTTGGGGCGGTTGAACATACGGACAAACCTCCAGATCTACACCAGGATCAGCTTGGGGGAGATACTGCGACCCTGATGGATGCGGTTGATAATGTCGGCCAGGAGGGGGGCGATGGAGATGACCTCGATCTTGGGATGGCGCTTCTCCGGCGGCACGGCGATGGTGTTGGTGACCACCAGCTTCTCGATGCGGTCGTCCCGGTCCAGAATCTCCAGCGCGGTGGGCAGCAGGATGGGGTGGGTGATGGCGAAGGCCGCCTTGCCCTCCGCGCCGTGCTCGTAGAGGGCGTCCAGCTGCTTCAGGACACTGCCTCCCGCCATCATGTCGTCGATGATGATGGGCCGCCGCCCCTCGATGTCCCCCACCACGTGGGTGGTGCTGGTCTGGGTGAAGCTGGTGCGCCGTTTCTGCATCACCACCAGGGGCAGGTTCAGGAGCTCCGCGTACTTCCCCGCCATGCTGGCCCGGCCCACGTCCGGGCTGACGATGGCCGCGTTGCTGAATTCCGGTTTGCGGAAGTAGTCGGCCAGGATGGGCAGCGCGGTCAGCGGGTCCACCGGGATGTTGAAGAAGCCCTGGATGGCCCGGCTGTGGATGTCCACGTAGACGACCCGGGAGGCCCCCATGAGCTCCAGCATGTTGGCCACCACCCGGGCGCTGATGGCCTCCCGGCCTCGGGCCATGCGCTCCTGGCGGGAGTAGGGGAAATAGGGGATGACCACGCTGACACTGTGGGCGCTGGCCCGGCGGAAGGCGTCCAGGTAGAGGACCAGCTCCATGAGGTGGTCGTTCACCGGCATGCTGCAGGGCTGGAGCAGGAAGATGTCCTGGTCTCGCACCACCTCGTCGATCATCACGTGGATCTCGCTGTCCGGCAGGCGGCGGGTGGTGGATCGGCCCAGCTCTACGCCCAGGATGTCCGTGACCTCTCGGGCGAGCTCCGGGTGGGCGGAGCCGGTGAAGATTCGCAGCGGATGGTAGGACATGGGTGCCTCCCCCTGGAGCAGATCCTCCGGGCGTCGTCCACCGGATGGGCCGGTGGACAGCTCGCAACGCCGGTTGCTGGAGCCAATTGCTTGGGTAAGGGCATTATATGATAGCATATCCGAGGGGTCAAAACAGGAGGGGCAAAACGGGAGGAGGCCCAAAGAAGGGCCGCACGAAAGGAGACGCATCCATGCAGAAGCTGCTGGTGGCCACCCGCAACCCGGGCAAAGTGGCCGAATACCGCCGCCTCTTGGCGGACCTGCCTGTCCAGCTGGTCACCCTGGCGGAGCTGGGCGTGACCGACGAGGTGGCGGAGACGGAGCCCACCTTTGAGGGCAACGCCATCCTGAAGGCCCGGAGCTACGCCCAGCGCACGGGGCTGTGGACCTGGGCGGATGACAGCGGTCTGGAGGTGGACGCGCTGGGCGGACGGCCCGGGGTGCTCTCGGCCCGGTACGCGGGGCCGGATGCCACGGACGAGGAGCGCTGGCGCAAGCTGTTGGAGGAGTTGGCGGGCGTGCCCCCGGAGGAGCGGACGGCCCGTTTTCGCTGTGTGGTGGCCATCGCCCTGCCCGACGGCCAGGTTTTCACCCGAGAGGGAAGCGTGGAGGGGACGATCACAGACCGACCCCGGGGCAGCCACGGTTTCGGCTACGACCCCGTCTTCTACTTGCCGGAGCTGGGGGCCACCATGGCGGAGTTGCCGCCGGAGGTCAAGAACCGGATCAGCCACCGGGCCCGGGCGGCCCAGGCAGCCAAAGAGGTGCTGCGGG
>WGCB01000394.1 GCA_015494005.1 Caldilineaceae bacterium | reverse complement strand
CCCCCGGCCCGCTCCAGACTTGCTCGCCGAGGGAGAGCCGCTCCGTGGAGCCTGCTCCTCTGTCTGGCCCTGTTGACCGGCCTCTTCACCGCCTGCCGGGATGGCACCTCGGCTGCCGCCCCCGCCATGGATCCCCTCGCCCCTGCCCAGCCCGAGATGGAGAACCCCAAAGTGCCCGACCAGACGGCTGGGAGGGTCTCGAACGCGCCCGTTGAACTGGTCATCTGGGCGCCCCCTTTCCTGGTGCCCCGCACAGCCCAGCGCGCGGACGTGGTCCTGGAGGGGATCATCAGCCGCTTCCAGGGGGAACACCCGGATGTGACCGTTCGAGCCATAGCCAAGGCGGAATCGGGCCAGGCCGGGCTGCTGGCCTTCCTCCGCACCACCGCCCGGGCCGCGCCCGAGCTCCTGCCGGACGTGGTGGTGCTCAGCAGCCGGGACCTGTGGCAGGCCGTGGATCTAGGCCTGGTTCAGCCTGTGGACCCGGCCATCCTGGAGAGCTACGGGGATCTCTTCCCGGCCGCCCTGGCCACGGTTCAATACCAGGGTCAAGTCTACGGCGTGCCCTACAGCGTGGACTTCGATCACCTGGTCTACCGCCAGGATCAAGTGCCGCGCCCCCCGGGCACCTGGGAGGAGTTCCTGGCCGGAGAGCAGAGCTACATCTTCGCGGCGGGGACCCTGGATGGCTACGGCGGGGATATCCTCCTGGCCCAGTACGTGGCGGCTGGCGGCCAGCTGGACGAGGAGGGCCGCCTCACGGACCCAGAGGCGCTGCAGGCCGTGCTGGAGTTCCTGAAGGGCGGCCAGGTGCAGGGCCTGATCCCAGAGAGCGTGCTGAACATCGCCGACTCGGAGATGGCCTGGACCTACTTCGTCAACGGCAACGGGACCATGGCCCAGGTGCCGGCCAGCCGCTTTCTGGCCGAGCGCACCAGCCTGGAGGACGTGGGCTTTGGCCGTGCCCCCACCCGCACCGGAGAGGTCGTCACCATCGCCCGGACCTGGAACATCGCCCTGGTGACCGAGGATCCCGTGCGCCAGGGCCTGGCTCTCCAGCTCATCCACAGCCTGATGGAGCCCACCATCCAGGGCGAGTGGAGCCGCCTCACCGGGCAACTGCCTAGCCGCCGCAGCAGCCTGGGCATCGCCCGCCGGGAGAACGATCCCTACCATCTCTTCCTGCAGGAGAGCCTGGAGACGGCCATTGCTCGTCCCAACGGCCAGGCGTTCGCTGCCTTCACCCAACGTCTGCTGGAGGCCCTGCGGGATCTCTTCGCGGACGAGCTCACACCAGCCGAGGCCACCATGGAGGTCCAGCTAGCCAAGTAGCAGAGGGGAACCGCCGGAGCTGACTCGTCGCGTCCCGCCCATGCCCCGTCCTGGCGCCCCAATTGAAAAAAGGCCTGCTCGGACACGCGTCCAGGCAGGCCTTTTGTTCGATTCGAGCAGCGGAGCTACTTGATCTCCACCACAGCGCCCTCGGCCTCCAGCTTGGCCTTGACCTCCTCGGCCGTCTCCTTGGGGACGCCCTGGACCACCGGGGCCGGCGCACTCTCCACCAGCTCCTTGGCCTCCTTCAGGCCCAGGCTGGTCACCGAGCGGACCGCCTTGATGACGTTGATCTTCTTGGGGCCCATGTCCTTGAGGATGACGTCGAACTCGGTCTTCTCCTCCTCCGCTTCCTCCGCGGCCGCGGGAGCGGCAGCCACGGCCACGGCGGCCGCCGCGCTCACACCCCACTCTTCCTCCAGCATCTTCACCAGCTCGGCCGCCTCGGGGAGGGTCAGCTTGTTCAGCTCGTCCACGATTGCTTTCAGGTCTGCCATTGTTTCATGCCTCCGATTGTTTGAAAAGTGATCTCGTTCTTCGGGTCAAGTGTGATAAGACGTGCTGCCTCTGGTCGCCTTCGCCCCCGATGATCCTCGGGTCAAAGGACGGCAGGGGTGCAAACTGGCTGTCGAAGTGCAGCCGTGAATCACGGATGGTGCAGGGACCGGCTAGGCCGCTTCCTGCCCCTGGTCAACCCGGGCTTGGATGACCCGGACCAGGCTGGCTGCTGGCTCGTTGATGGTGCGGACCAGCTGGGTGGCCGGCGCCATGATGGTGGACAGCAGGGTGGCCAGCATCTGCTCCCGGCTGGGCAGCTCGGCCAGGGCCTCTGCCGCCTTGGCGTCCAGCACCGCCCCTTCCAGGATGGCCCCTTTCAGCCGGACCACGTCGCCCTCGGCCTTGATCCATTCCTTCAGCGCCTTGGCGCTCTTGCCGATGTCCTCACCGGTGAAGATGATGGCATTGGGGCCTTCCAGCAGACCGTCCAGGTCCATGTCATAGCCGGCCTCCCTCAGGGCGATGCCCAGCAGGGTGTTCTTCGTCACCATGTAGATGGCATCGGCCTCCCGCAGCTTGGTGCGCAGGGAGTGGATCTGCTTCACGGTGGCGCCCCGGTAGTCGGTGAAGATCAGGGCTGTGGCCTTCTCGATCTGCTCCTTGTAGGTGGCCACCAACTCTCGTTTCTTCTCACGGGTTAATGCCAAGTGGACTCCTCCTTTCGTCTGGGTTTTCACAGGTCAGTTTCCGCCGCTTCGGATTCCACAGAACGGATTCCATAGGACGGAAATGGGGAGAAACACGGGTCAAGACAGCCTTGGGGCAAAAAGAAACGCCCCCGTGCAGAAGACACGGAGGCGCAGTTCGCTGGGTTTCCTCCCCAAGCCAGCAGGGAGAGGGAGCAGTCACGGACTTCGCCGGCCTCGGCAGGCGGCAGAGGGTCTGCGCTTCTGTGGCGGGGCCACACCTGCGGTCTTCAGCACGTAACGATGGTCGCTATCGGTTGTCGGGTACAACTCGGCGGATATTATCCTCCAAAGAGCGGGTTATGGCAAATCTACTCGGTCTTCAGACTGCTAGCCGCCAGGGGATCGATGCGCACGCCCGGGCCCATGGTGGGCGCCACGGTGACCCGCCGGATGTAGGCCCCTTTGATGCTCGAGGGCTTGGCCGCCATGATGGCCTCCATCAAGGCCGCCAGGTTCTCCAGCAGCTTCTCGGGCTCGAAGCTGGCCTTGCCGATGGGCACGTGGATGTTGGCGGTTTTATCCACCCGGAACTCCACCCGGCCCTTGCGGGTTTCCTCGATGACCCGGGGCAGGTCGTCGGGCTGGACGATGGTGCCGGCCTTGGGGCTGGGCATCAGGCCCCGGGGGCCCAGGATGCGACCCAGCTTACCCACCACCCGCATCATGTCCGGTGTAGCCAGGACCACATCGAAGTCCAGCCAGCCTTCCTGGATCTTCTTGGCCAGATCCTCGCCCCCCACGTAGTCCGCGCCGGCCTGCTCGGCCAGGCTGGCCCCGTCCGGCCCGGCAAAGACCAGGATGCGCACCTGGCGGCCGGTGCCGTGAGGCAGGGTGACCACGCCCCGGACCTGTTGGTCCGCGTGGCGGGGATCCACGCCGGTGTTGATGTGGACCTCGATGGTCTCGTCGAAATTGGCCGTGGCCAGCTCCCGGACCAGGTTCATGGCCTCATCCGGGGCGTAGGTGCGGCTGCGGTCGATCTTGGAACGAACTGCGTTGTAGCGTTTGCCGTGCTTTGCCATGATTCTCTCCTTCGTGGTGCCAACGGGGCAGGGCCCCTCCCACGGAATGGATGCTGCGATGGATCTGTTTACCGAAAGGGGATGGCGCCGTCCGCTGCTCAGTCCACCACGGTGACGCCCATGCTGCGGGCGGTGCCCTCCACCATGCGCATGGCGCTCTCCAGGGGGACGTCCCCCAGGTCCTTCATCTTGACCTCGGCGATCTCCCGCACCTGCTGCCGGGTGATCTGGCCCACCTTCTGCAGGTTGGGCTCCGGGCTGCCCTTCTCGATGCCCGCGGCCTTCTTGATCAGGTCCGCGGCCGGGGGCGTCTTGGTGATGAAGGTGAAGGAGCCATCGGTGAAGATGGAGATCTCCACCGGGATGATCTGGCCGATCTGCTGCTGAGTACGGGCGTTGTACTCCTTGCAGAAGCCCATGATGTTCACACCGTGGGGGCCAAGGGCCGTACCCACCGGCGGCGCCGGACTGGCCTTCCCAGCCGGGATCTGCAGTTTGACAACGGCTTTCAGTTTCTTTGCCATAACGCTCTACTCTGCTCCTTTTCCCGTTCTAGTTTTATACTCGCTCCAGCTGAAGGAAATCCACTTCGATGGGCGTTTCCCGGTTGAAGAAACTCACCATGACCTTGGCCTTGCCCTTCTCCGGGTAGATCTCTTCCACCACACCGGTGAACTCCGAGAAGGGACCGTCCAGGATACGCACCCGCTCCCCCACTTCGAAGCTCACTTTCACCCGAGGCTCGTCCGCCTCGATGCGCTTCAGGATCTTCTCGACCTCTTCCTCGCTCAGGGGCGTGGGCTTGTTGCCTACCCCCACAAAACTGGTCACGCCCGGGGTGTTGCGCACCACGTACCAGCTATCCTCGTCCATGATCATGCGGATCATGATATAGCCGGGGAAAACTCGGCGCTCCACTTCCCGGCGCACCCCTTCCTTGATCTCGATCTCCGTCTCGGTGGGCACGATCACCTGCAGGATCTTGTCCGTCATGCCCATGGACTCGGCCCGATGCTCCAGGTTCTTCTTGACCTTGTTCTCCATGCCCGAGTAGCAGTGCACCACGTACCACTCGGCCTTGGGGCCGGTCTCCTCCTCTTCGGGCTCCTGGCCATCCTCGGACGCCGCTTCAGCCTCCTCTGTTGGGCTCTCCGCTTCGACCAATTCGGCCTGCTCGGGCTCTGCCTGCAGCTCCGCCACGGCTTCTTCCACCTGGGGATCTCGCTGTTCTTCCATTTCCTCTTCTGGGCCTTTCGACAACTGTTCCAACATGGCCTCCTCTACCAACAAAAAACATCTTCAAAGCCATCAACTTCCGGCATGTCCGCCCCGAGTTCTCCCTGTTTCCACAGGCCCTATCCCCGACGGGATTCGCCGAGTGCGGGGCGCCCCTGGGGAGCGGTCAGAGCAGCCGGACGAACTGGGCGATCAGGAAGCTGAAAACAGTGTCCACGGCGAACAGGAAGAGGGCCGACACGATGGTGACAACCAGCACCACGATCGTCAGTCGGATCCCTTCCTCCCGGGTGGGCCAGGTGACCTTGCTGATCTCGGCTCGGGTCTCCTTGAAGTAGCGAACCAGGAAGTTCTCGTTCTTCTGTGCGGATGATGCTCGACTCACGCTGTGCCCCCTAATCTAACGTCCGTTCGGGATCTCTCATGCCGGCGGCCCTTTCGCACCCTGCAGCTGCAAAGGCGAATCGGCCGATTCAGGGTTGGGACAGGCCCGATCGGCTCGATTGGGCCGGGTTGGCGCCTGTCCCCAGGCGATAAACGACCACCGACCGAAGCCGGTGGCCATCTACACAGGCAGGCGAGGCAGGACTCGAACCCACAACCTGCGGTTTTGGAGACCGCTGCTCTACCAGTTGAGCTACTCGCCTACGTTCTACGGGGGCGGACAGGATGGCTGCCCGCCCCCGGGTTCCATGCACTCAGTTACTCGATGATCTCGGTGATGACGCCAGCAGCCACCGTCCGACCACCCTCACGGATGGCGAACCGGCTCCCCGCCTCCAGCGCCACCGGCGCGATCAGCTCCACTTCCATCGTCACGTTGTCCCCAGGCATCACCATCTCCACCCCCTCCGGCAGCTGGATCGTCCCGGTGATGTCCAACGTCCGAATGTAGAACTGGGGCCGATACCCGTTGAAGAACGGCGTGTGCCGACCGCCCTCCTCCTTCTTCAGCACGTACACCTCACACTTGAACTTCGTGTGCGGCGTGATGCTCCCGGGCTTCGCCAACACCTGGCCTCGCTCCACCTCGTCCCGGCTGATGCCACGCAGCAGACAGCCCACGTTGTCCCCGGCCTGCCCTTCCTCCAGCAGCTTCCGGAACATCTCCACGCCCGTCACCACTGTCTTCCGGGTCGGCCGCAGACCCACGATCTCCACCTCGTCCATCGGGTGGATCACGCCTCGCTCGATCCGGCCCGTCACCACCGTCCCGCGCCCCTTGATGCTGAACACATCCTCGATCGGCATCAGGAACGGCTTGTCAATGTCCCGCTCCGGCGTGGGAATGTACTCGTCCACCGCATGCATCAACTCCCAGATGCACTGGTACTCCGGCGCCTCCGGGTCCGTGCTCGAACTCTCCAGCGCCTTCAGCGCACTCCCCCGAATGATGGGAATGTCGTCCCCAGGAAATCCGTAGCTGTCCAGCAGCTCCCGCAGCTCCATCTCCACCAGCTCCAGCAGCTCCTCGTCGTCCATCATGTCCACCTTGTTCAGGAAGACCACGATGGCCGGCACCTCCACCTGCCGAGCCAGCAAAATGTGCTCCCGAGTCTGCGGCATGGGCCCGTCCGGCGCCGCCACCACCAGGATCGCCCCGTCCATCTGCGCCGCACCCGTGATCATGTTCTTGATGTAGTCCGCATGCCCGGGACAGTCCACGTGCGCATAGTGCCGCTTCTCTGTCTCGTACTCCACATGCGCAATCGCAATCGTGATCCCTCGAGCCTTCTCCTCCGGCGCCTTGTCAATCTGGTCAAACGCCGAAAAATCCGCCAGCCCTTTCAGACTCAGCACCTTCGTGATCGCCGCCGTCAGCGTCGTCTTCCCGTGGTCCACGTGCCCAATCGTCCCCACGTTCACATGGGGCTTCTTCCGCTCAAATACTTGCTTTGCCAT
>WGCB01000393.1 GCA_015494005.1 Caldilineaceae bacterium | reverse complement strand
GGTGGGAGAGATCCCGGTAGATCTCGTCCCGGCGGATGGCCTTGCTGCTGTCCCACTTGCGCAGGAGGGCGTCCAGCGCGTCTTCGTAGAGCTCTGCCCGGCGAGTAGGGAATTCCTGGGTGTCGTCGAAGTAGAGGCAGAGGAGGGAGAGGAGCAGGGGCACATTGCACAGCTCCCGCAGCCCCTGGTTGCGCTCCAGGGCCAGCTCGTCCACGAAGGCCCTGTACTTGGCCGAGTCCGGGCCAAACCAGTTGCGGGCATAGGCCTCCACCTGCTCCGGGGTGAAATCCGCCACCTCCACGTCCTGCAGGCCCGGGAAGGCGTACTCGCTGGCGGCCACCCGGCAGGTGATCAGAAACTGGTTCCGGTCGTACTTCTGGATGAAAGCCCGCAGGCGGCGCACCAGCTTCGCCCGTTGCTCCCCCTCCTGCCGCACCTCGTCCAGCCCGTCCAGCAGGAGCAGGGCCCGGCCTTGCTCCAAAGTATAGCGGAGAAATTCCTCCGCCTGGGGGAACTTGTGGATGTCCAGCTGGCTCACCAGGAAGTCGAAGAGTTCGGGGTGTTGGCTGGCCGCCCACTCGTGCAAGGTGACAAAGAGGGGCAGGCGGCGCTCGGCCGGCAGGCCCATTTTGCCCTGGATGGCCCGCACAGCCACGTGCTTGAGGAAGGTGGTCTTGCCCGCGCCGGGCTTCCCCAGGATGTAGAGGTTCTTCCCCTGGTTGACCAGCCCCAGGCCGCTGATCCGCTTGCCCTTGGGGCGCGGCAGATCGAAGCGGTGGATCGGCTCCTTCCTCAACTTCTGGATGTTCCAGCGGCGCCGGGCAGAGGGTTTGTCCAGCAAGTAGACGTCCGTGTAGACGTCGGCCAGGGGCAGGTCCTCGTTCTTGCCCAGCACCCGCACTCTGCCGTAGTGGCGCAGCAGGCTCTGGCCGTAGCTCTCCAGGGCCTCCTGCCAGCGCTGGCGCTCCTGGTGTTCCTGCCATTTCTCCTTGGCGATGCCTTTTGCATGTTCGACAAAGGGCGTGGCGAAGGTCTCCAACAGCCAGGTCAGCCCGGCTGCTGGCAGTTCGCCGCCGCTGGTCCACAGGGATGGTTCGCTCATGGGGGTGCCCCCGTTCTGCGAGGAAGGTATCCGGCACAGTCGAGCCCCATTATACCATACGGCGGCCTTGGGTTTTGCTCCGTTTCACCGGCCAGCCTGGGGAAAGCCAGAGCGCCCCCCCCTCAGCCGAACCGCTCCTCCACGGGCACGTAGCCCACATCATAGCCGAAGTAGCGAGGTCCCACCAGCTTGAGCCCCTCGGGCGTGCGCCACTTGGGCGAGCAGGGGATGCCCAGCACCGCCACCCGGAAGCCGTAGCGCAGCCCCTCCGTGGTGATGGGCTGGCCCGTCTCCAGGTCCAGGACGGTGATCAGGTCCGGCACGGAGACCAGCACCTGGTCCCCCTGCATGGCCACCAGGTTCTCGTTCTGGAAGTGCAGGGAGAGGGTCTCCCCCTGGTGGGCCTCGATGCCCTCGAAGCGGGCCTCGCCCCGGGCGAAGCCGGCCACCGTGCGCCGCTGCACGTCCGCCACCTTGCCCCGGAAGACCTCGAAGCCGCCGGTCACCTCCAGGACCGCGGCCAGGACGTCCGCGTGGCTGGCCTGGGCCTCCCGGATGGTGCGGCCGATGGTCTCGGCCAGGGTGATGGTGCCGGGGATCACCGCCTCCTTGAGCCGCTCCCCGGTGGTGCTGTAGCAGGCGATGAGCGCGGTGGCCCCCATGTCCACGGTGACGCTGCGGGCGAAGCGCTCCGTCCAGTGGTTGTCGATGGTCTCCAGGATGACGCTGTTGCCCCGCTCGTCGGCCATGGCGAAGGGGGTGGCCGAGATGCCGTACAGGGTGTGGGTCACCATGGGGATCTCCGGGAAGGCCCGGCCCATGCCGTCGCAGTCCACCATGGGGATGCCCAGCTCCGCGGCCACGGTCAGGGGGATGGTGGAGTTCAGCCCGCCGGCCTCGATGGACATGGTGGCCCCGATGGGCCGGCCCAGGAAGGCGGACAGGGCCTGGAAGGCGTGGATGGCCTCGCTGCCCCGGGGGAGCTTCTCCACCATGACCGTGGGTGCGCCCATCATGGCGGAGGGGGCCACCAGCAGGTCATCGTCCACCTCCTCCAGGGAGAGCAGGGGCACGGGGCCGTGGGTCTCGATGGCGTGGACGGCCATGAGCATGCCGATGTAGGGGTCGCCCCCGCCGCCGGTGCCCAGCACCGCGGCTCCCAGGGCCAGGTCCTTGACGTTCTGCACGTCCAGATAGCGCATGATTCCTCCTCATCGTTGCCGATGGTCTCGATTCGTTGCGATGGTCTCGATAGGCGGGGGGGGAAAATCCCTCGTCCGCCTGGCTCCAGGCTGCCTCGCCGTCACACGGCCAGCCGCTCTTTCAGGGGGCGGTAGACCACGTCGTAGCCGAAGCAGGCGGGCCCCACGTAGCCCAGAGCCTGAGGCGTGGCCATCTTCGGGTCACAGGGGATGCCCAGCACGGTGACCCGGTAGCCGTAGCGCAGGAGCTCCGTGGTGATGGGCTCTCCGCTCTCCATGTCCAGGATGCAGATCAGGTCCGGCACGGTGACCACAGGCTGGCCGTTGCGCCAGGCGATCAAATTTTCGTTCTGGAAGTCGACGGCCATGCTGGCTCCCCGGTAGGGCCCCAGCCCGGTGAGGGTGACCCGGCCCCGAGCGAAGCCCCGGGTGGTGCGCCGCTCCACCTCCACGATCTTGCCTCGGAAGATCTCCAGCCCTCCGGTGACCGAGAGGACCGCCTGGGCCGGATCCCCGTGGGCCCGGCGCGCCGCCCGCACCGCGTCCCCCACGGAGCGGGCCAGGCTCAGGCTATCCAGCACCCCCGTACGCCGCAGATCCGCCGCCCGCATGATGGGGGTGGCCAGATCCCCCCGACAGCCCATCTCGATGGTCACCACCCGGGCCATGCGCTCCAGGGTGCGGGGGTCCGAGATGCGGTCGAAGATGGCCACCTGGCCGTGGGCGTCGCACAGGACCGCGGGGGTGGGGGGCACGCCGTAGATGTGGTAGGTGGTCATCTGCACCTCGGGGAAGGCCCGGCCCATGCCGTCCGCGTCCACCACGGGCAGGCCGGTGTAGGCGGCCACGATCATGGGCACGATGGAGTTGCTGCCCCCCACCTCCACCGAGACCAGGGCGTCGGCCTGGACCCCGGCGTAGGCCTCCAGGGCCCGGACCGCCTCCACCGGCTCCGCGCCTCGGGGCAGGCGCTCGATGCCCACGGTGGGGGCGCCGATCCCGCCCACGCCGATGACCACCGCGTCGTCGGTCAGCTCGTCCACGGAGACCACCTCCACGCAGCGGCCCTGGGCCATGAGGGTGCGGATGCGCAGCTTGCCCAGGTAGGGGTTGCCCCCGCCGCCGGTGCCCAGGATCCCGGCGCCGATGGCGATGGATTCCAGGTCCTCCTCTGTCACTTTCCAGGGCATGGCACTCACCTCAAGCTCAGGTCGCCCACGGCCTTGACCCGGATCCGGGTGGCGTTGCCGGGCAGGTAGGCCAGGGGCACCTCCTCGATGTCAACGATGGCCACCGTCTCGGGCTTGGCCCCGGCCGTGATGGCCTTCTCCGTGGCCTCCTGCTTGGCCTGGTCCAGGGCCTCCTCCCGGGAGATCTCGGCCAGGGAGAAGACCCGGTCCGTCTCGCCGCCCACCTGGGCGATGGCCGCGCCGATGGCGTTGGCCACCGGGAAGTGGTCCGGGCGGATGAGCTCCGAGGCGCCGGTCAGCTCCCCGGCCACCAGGATGGTGCCCCCGCCCACCAGGATCACCGGCACGGGATCTGGGCTGGTCTTCATGCGGTCCACGGCCACGTCCAGCATCTCCTGGATCCGGGCCAGCCCCCCCCGAACCAGGGCCGGATCCAGGAGATGCTGGACGTGGCCGTGGACCGCATGAAGACCAGCCCAGATCC
>WGCB01000392.1 GCA_015494005.1 Caldilineaceae bacterium | reverse complement strand
GTCCCATCCTTGGCCGGGGGCGAGGGTCCGGGACCAGGCCCAGAGGGCCAGGCTCACGGCCACAGGCAGGCTCAGGCCCAGGTAGCCGGCGAAGGGGTTGGGCTGGTGGAAGGTGCCGCTGGCCCGCATGAAACGGCCGAAGAGCAGGAACGCCTCTGGCCCCACCCGGAAGAGGAACTGGTAGACCCCCAGCAACCCCTCCAGGGCAGCGCCAGCGAGCAGGCCCCCCACCAGCCAGGGGACGACCCGCCGCTCCCTCCCCAGGACCTGGCCCACCAGCCCGATCACCAGCAGAACCTCGGCCCACTTGGCCACCTCGGCCAGGGCTTCCCCCAGATCCGGGGCGGCCAGGGTGGAGACCAGTTGCGCCCCCAGGTAGAGCAGCACCAACCCCTGGATGGGGCTGAAATCCAGGCGCAGGGAGCCCCGGCGCACCCCGTCCGCGAACCAGAGGGCCACCGCGCCGGCCAGGGCCAGGTCCGCCAGGCTCAGGGGCCCCAGCTTGATGCTGCTGGCGAAGGGCAGGGTCACCGCCAGGCCCAGCCAGGCCAGCCAGGGCCAGCGCAGGAGCAGGATGCCTCCCGCCAGGACCAGGGCCAGCAGCGTCACAGCCGGCAGGGGCTGGGTGGCCAGGATCCAGGCCAGGAGCATCAGGCCCAGGCCTTGGGCGATCCCTTGGGGCCAGTTTCGTGGTGCGAGCCGGTGGCCCGGGAGGATGTGCATGGCGGTCGTTCCGTTCCCAGGAGTTGCCCCAGGTTCCTGCAGGCCAAAAACAAGTCCCAAGCAAGTGGCTGCTTGGGACCCAAGGCGGAGAGGGAGGGATTTGAACCCTCGAGGGCTTACGCCCTACGCGTTTTCGAGACGCGCGCACTCGGCCAGACTATGCGACCTCTCCACGATGTACCGCGCTGGCGGGCGACGAACAGGCCCGTTTGCAAGAGAAAATCTTAGCACAAAACAGGGGGTTTATACAATTTTTCCGGCGATCGCCGGCTACCCCCGGCCATCCCCGAGGGGCAGACACCGCCGGGGATCGCAAGCCGGGTGTCAAGGTATCCACAGAGAATTGACCATCCTCCTGGGCTCTGCTACCATGGGGTTGTCAGATAAATGTCGTTTGTCAATGTGGCCTGCATCGGGCTTTTCGCTGCCCCTGTTCTTGGACCCGCCTGGGGGCCTTCCGGTGGACTCCTGGTACCTGGTATCCCTCCCACTCGTCGTTACCGCCACCCTGCTGATCACCCTGGCCCTCTTCACCTGGCAGCGCCGGTGGGTGCGGGGTGCTCGCCCGGCCATGAAGTTCCTCCTGGCGGTGAGCATCTGGATCCTGGGCTACGCGGTGGAGCTGGCCCTGCCCTCCATGGGGGCCAAGCTCCTGGCGGCCAAGCTGGAGTACATCGGCATCGTGGCCACGCCGGTGGCCTTCCTGAGCTTCGCCCTGGACTACACCGGCCACTCCTGGCAGCTGAACCGGCGGCGGAGCCTGCTCCTGAGCGTGATCCCGGCCATCACCCTGCTCCTGGTCTGGACCAACGAGCTCCATGGCCTGGTCTGGCGCTCGGTGCGGCTGGTGGAGATGGCTTCGTTCACCGCCCTGGACGTGAGCTACGGGCCCTGGTTCTGGATCCACACCCTCTACTCCTACGCCCTGCTCCTGGCCGGCCTGGTCCTCATCCTGCTCCTCTTCCTGCGCTCGCCGCGCTTCTACCGGCGGCAGGCCCTGGTGCTCCTGGTGGCCTTGATCGTCCCCTGGACGGCCAACATCCTCTACACCACCTCCAGCCTGGGCGCTTCCCTGCACCTGGACCTGACCCCCTACGCCATGGCCGTTGCCGGCATCGCCCTGACCTGGGGGCTCCTGCGCTACCATCTCTTTGACATCGCCCCCGCGGCCCAGGCGGTGATCCTGGAGAACATGCAGGACGGGGTGCTGGTCCTGGACGAGGGAGGGCGTATCCTGAGCCTGAACCCGGCCGTCCGTCGCATGGCCGACGTCCCCGAGGAGCGCATGACCGGACGCCCTCTGGAGCAGGTTTTCTCCGCCTGGCCCGACTTCCTGGCCGCTGTGACGGAGCAGCCCCCGTCCCGCAAGGTGGTGATGCGAGAGCAGGACGGCCAGCCCGCCCTTTTCGACGTGACCGTCTCGCCCCTGCGGGATGGCCAGGGCCGGGACATGGGCCGCCTGGTCCTCATGCGGGACCTGACGGAGCAGAAGCAGATGGAGGCGGCCCTGCGGGAAAACGAGGCCCAGCTGCGCCAGATGGTGGAGCAGCTCCAGGAGCTAGACCGGCTGAAATCCAAGTTCATCTCCGACGTGAGCCACGAGCTGCGCACCCCCCTCACCAACATCAAGCTCTACCTGAGCCTGCTGGCCTCGGGTAACCAGGAGCGGCGCCAGGACTACATGCGCATCCTGGAATCGGAGATCCTGAACTTGCAGCAGATCGTGGAGACGGTCCTGGACTTCTCCCGGGTGGACATGGCCCGAGCTCAGAAGGCCTTCCGGCCTGTCCTGGTCAACCTGACCCAGGTGGTGGAGCGGGTGGTCCTCGGCTGCCGCACCCAGGCGGAGCTGAACGGCGTGACCCTGGAGTTCCAGCGGCCTGAGCGGGCGATCTTCATCCAGGGGGAGAGCGAGGAGCTGGCCAAGGCGGTGACGAATCTGGTGGTCAACGCCATCAAGTACACTCTGGAGG
>WGCB01000391.1 GCA_015494005.1 Caldilineaceae bacterium | reverse complement strand
GCGCCCAACCCCCATGCCCCCACCCTGCAAGAAGCCATGGACGCGGCCCTGTCACCGGCGGAACAGGCGGCCTTCACGGCTCACCTGCGCCCCCTGGTGGAGGCCGGGGACGGCATGCAGCGGCTGGCTGTGGCGTACCTCTGGGCGAGGAAGGCGGGGTCGGGCTGATCGGGCGACGGAGCGAGGGAAGCGCCTCACCCGGTCCCCTCCAGGGCCTGGATCCGGGCCTGCACCTCCTGGGGGACGGGGGTCTTGCGGCCAGCCCGGTAGTCGTAGGTCACGATGAGCCCGTCCCCCTCCGCGGCCACCCGCTGGTGACGGTGGCTCACCACCCGGAAGGCCATGGTGAAGCGGTCCTCGCCCATGTCCGTGACCCGCACGCCCACGGAGATGGTGTCCGGGTAGGTGAGGGGGAACTTGAAGCGGCAGGAGGCGCTGGCCAGGATAGGCCCCACGCCGGTCTCCTTCATCCGGTCCATGAGCTCCAGCCGCTCGAAGTAGGCGATGCGGCCGCTCTCGAAATAGCGGAAATAGACCGTGTTGTTCACGTGCTGCATGGCGTCCATGTCGCCCCAGGCCACGGGCAGCTGGATCACCACCGGGTAGCCGGCCAGGAGCTCCTCCATCACGCCTCCTCGTCCTCTTCCTCGTCCCCCATGAGCTTGCGCCGCATCTCCTGGAGCTGAAGCTGGGCCGTGTGGTTCAGGATGTACCACATGCCCTTCCAGGTGTCCGGCTCCAGGAACTCCTTGGGCGACGTCCCCTGGAGGTTGCGCCCCAGGTCCAGGATCAGCGCGGTGCCGGGCAGGGACTCCAGCCGCTTGACTAGTTTCTCCCGCATGGAGCTGGTCTCCGCCTGGACCATGCAGTTCATGATCACCCAGAGCCCCTTCCAAGTGTCCGGGTCGATGAGGTCCTTGGGCGAGGCGCCCTGGAGGTTGCGCTGCAGCTCCTGGAGGATGTCCATCTGGACGCTGGGGGTGAAGCGGCCGATGTTCTCCTTCAGCAGGGAAAGGAAGGCCTGAGGGCTGAAGGGTGGGGGCGAGTAGTCGGGCTGGAGGCGACGCAACTCCTCGGCCAGCCGGTTCAGCTCGGCCAGGAGCTGGTCGAACTCCTCTTTCTGGGCCGGGGTGGGCTGAGGCCCGGCGGATTCCTCGGGCTGCCCAGCCTGGGGACTCGCCTTGGCCTGGCCCGTGCCCTTCCGGGGGCGAGCTTTTGCAGAACGAGCGGCGCGTTTGCGCTTCGGTTTGGCGGGTGCGGTCGGCCCTTCCCCCGGGGCTTGGGCCAGATGCTGGTGGACCCGGCAGTAGTCCGAGCCGGGCAGGGCCTTGTTCTTGCAGCGAGTGCCCGCCTTGGTGATGGCCGCGCACTGTTTTCGTTCGTCGCTCATGGCGTCCCCCTGATGAGAAATGGGCGAGAGTTTCGGTGAAATGGCCGGGGCTTGTGGCGTTGATTGTAAAACGTTCTCAAAGGGGATGCAACTCGGTTTGCACACAGGGCCATCCCTGCGCCCAGCCACCAAATCCCGACTGCTTGCCCCCTACGTCTCGTCCCCTACGTCTCCTCATCGTAGAGCAGATCCGCCTTGATCTCCTCCTCTTCCTCCAGGTTGCCGCCCAGCGCGCCGGCCAACACCCCCACCGTGGCCATGAAGGCCGCATGGCGCAGCAGAGAGAATCCGCCCAGGGAGACGCCGGCCCAGCCGCTCACGGTCTGATCCGGGAAGAGCGCGGCGATGAGGAAGGTGGTGACGAAGAGGAAGAGCCAGAGGAAGACGATCCCCAGGAGCAGGGTGCCGAAGATGACCATGCGGCTGCGGACCAGCTGCTCCCGCCAGCCCACCTCCCGGGAGATCTGCCCCAGGTTCTGGCCGGCGAAGACGAAGGCGGTGGCCCCCACCATGGTGACCAGCGCGCCCAGGACCAGCACCGGAGTGGAGAGGTGGGTGCCCACCTCCCAGGACTCCGCGCCCAGGAGCAGGAAGAAGATGGAGACCGCGGTGGCCGCGGTCATGCGGCCCATGCGCAGGGGCAGCCGCCAGGGGGCATAGTCCCAGATGTCCAGCCAGATGCCCTGGGGATCCGTCCAGAAAGTGCGCCAGTGAAAGGAGAGCCAGCCCCAGCGGGCCTGCTCCTCCTCCAGCCGCTCGTCCGCCACCTCCTCCAGCCGGGCCAATACGCCGATCTGCTGGGCCTCGGTGAAGGGGACGCAGCTCAGGGATTCGGGAGACTCCGGCGGCAGCATGGGGCCCTGCTCGTCGTGCCCCAGCCCCCAGAGATGCCCCAGCATGTGGAGGGCCAGCCCAGCCAGCCGCTCCGGGATCTCCGTGGTGGGGCCGAGCAGGGCGCTGGACATGACCGCCACCTCCAGGGCCGAGGAGGGCACTCCCAGGGTGGAGATGCGCTGGCGAGGATGCAGGTCGTTGGGCGTCACCACCAGGCTGAAGTCCCAGTGGAAGTGGATCTTCTCCTGCAGACCCAGCTCCAGAAGCTCCAGGGGATCCAGGGGGCCGTGGGGCGGGTAGCGGTGACGGCGCACCAGGGGCATCTCCCAGTGGAACTGGGGAAACAGGTCGGCCAGGAGGGTGTGCACCCGGGCCCGGGCCTCCTCGTAGGCATCCAGGAGGGCCAGGTCCTGGATGTCCGTGGGGAGCACCCACCCCACCTGGATCAGCGGAAGCGTGGCCTCGGCGGCCTCCGGCGCGGCAGGTTCCTCCGGGGCCAGGCGTTGGGGAGAAGCGGTCACTGGCACACCTCGATCCCGGTCACGGCTGCGCTGGCCCTGGAAGGACGGCCACTGGGTCGCCCACGCGGATGGTCCCGCCCTGGATCACCCGGGCCGTGATGCCCCCGTGGCCGCGCATGGCGTTGTAGCCGCCTGGCCCCAGGTTCTCCTCCATCTGGGAGCAGGGGTGGCAGAGGCCGGTCATCTCCAGGATCACCTCCCCCACCCGGAAGCGCCGCCCCTTGAGGGCCAGCAGGTTGATGCCCTCCACCACGATGTTGCGCCGGGTGAGGGTCGGGTCCACTGCCTCCCGGCCCAGGAAGGAGGCCACCGCGTCCAGGTGCTCCGCCTGGATCAGGGTCACCTGGCGCTTGCTTTCCGGCTGGCCCTGGTAGCGATCCCCCAACAGGCCGTCACCGGGCTGGGCCTGGGCCTCCTCCACCACCTGGATGGGCGCGTGCATGGCAGGTCGCAGGCCGATCCAGGTCACCCGGCCGGTCTGGGGCAGCCGGGCCAGCAGCTGAGGGATGGTCTCTTCGTTGTCGAGGATGCTCATGTGGGTTCCTTTCGGGAATACGAGAGCTGGAAGTTGGGAGATGGAAGTTAGTCAGTTAAAAAGCACAGCCACTGGGCAGGGGCTCTTCCTGGGCCAGCTCGGGGAAGAGGTCCGGGTCGCCAGGGACGGGGATGAAGCCGTCCTGGACCGAGCCCTGGAACATGGCGCCGCCGTAGCCGGTGGTGTTCATGTGGGCCCGGATCAGCACCGGCGTCTCGGGCTGGATGGGCACCGGCCCGCCGGAGCGGGTGAAGGGCTGCTCCCCCACATGGCTGTGGAGGAGGATGCGCCGGTAGAGCAACTCCCCGTCCGGGGTGATCACCTCCCACCAGTCCGCGTACTGATCGCAGCCGGTGTCCGGGCTCTTGATGCCCACCGAGAACTGGTAGGCCCCGGGCTGGCCGCTGATGTTCACGGAGATGATGTCCGCAAAGCCGGCCTCGCCGGTGGAGGCGCCCTCCTCGGATGTTTCCCCAGCGGCCGCTTCAGGCGCGGCAGCAGGCGCCTCCGTGGGCGCTTCCGTGGGCGCTTCCGAGACGGGCTCTGGACTGGTTTCCACTGTGGCTTCTCCTTTCGTGGTTTCCCCTTTCGCTGTCTCTCTTGCCGGGGCGGGCTGGTCCGGCGCAGGGGTGGCCGCCGGCTGTTCGGACGAGCAGGCTCCGTTGAGCAGGGCGATGGCCACCAGGACCAGGACGAGCAGGGCAATCCGGATGGGTGACGAAAATCGGTTCATGGTGCTCCTTCACTGGGCAGAGCGGGGGAACGGCGGAAGGCGGCGGGCGTGGCTCACTGGCCCGATGATACTGCAACTGACCGGCCTTGTCCAGGCGGAGCGCAGAGGCCCGCGGAGGCCGGAAAAGCGGGTCCGGTTTGGACTTGCTCCGGCTTTGTGATATCCTGCCCGCAGCAGCATTCCCCCTGGCTGCCGGGGCCGAAGCCTGGAGCCAAGGCCAGGACAGGCCCCTTGCGCGCACCCACTCCACCCGCTTTTCCGCCCCGATCATGTCCAGACGTCTGCGCGACGTGAGCATCGTAGGGATCGGCCAGGTGGCCGTCCAAAAGAGAGCCCAGGAAGGCCTGCGGGAGCTGGCCGCCCGGGTGGTGCGCCTGGCCATGGCCGATGCCGGGGTGGACCGGGTGGACGCCCTCTATGCCAGCAACATGCTCAGCGACGAGCTCCAGTCCCAGAAGCACCTGGCGCCCCTCTTCGCGGACGAGGCCGGCCTGGTCGGGATCGAGGCGGTGCAGGTGCGGGCGGCCACAGCCAGCGGCGCGGCGGCGTTGCGGGTGGCCTACCTGGCCGTGGCCAGCGGTGAGGTGGACCTGGCCGTGACCGTGGGCGCGGAGAAGATGAGCGACGGTGTCCCCACCCCGGCCCTGGCCAAGGCCCTGGACGCCCGCAGCGAAGTGCCCGACGGCATGACCCTGATCAGCCAGAACGCCCGGCTCATGCACCTCTACTTCCAGCGCTACCGCCCGCCGGAAGACGCCCTGGTCAACTTCCCGGTGAACGCCCACCGCAACGCCCGGCACAACCCCTACGCCCTCTTCAAGGACAAGCCCATCACTCGGGAGGACGTGCTCAACTCCCGAGTGATCAACCCGCCCATCCGCCTGCTGGACTGCTCGCCGGTCTGTGACGGGGCCGCGGCGGTGATCCTGGCCCCCCGAGAGCAGGCCCGGGAGTACACGGAGCATCCGGTGGACGTCCTGGCCTCCAGCGTGGCCACGGACCGTTTCCGCCTGGACGACCGGCTGGATCCCCTGGACCTGCAGGCGGCCCGGCGCTCGGCCCAGCTGGCCTTCCAGCGGGCCGGGCTGGACCGTGGCCAGGTGAGCTTCTTCGAGGTGCACGACGCCTTCAGCATCATGGCCTGCCTGCTCCTGGAGGCGGCTGGCTTCGCGGAGCCCGGGGAGGGCTGGCGCCTGGCCGCGGAGAACCAGATCGCCCTGGATGGCGCCAT
>WGCB01000390.1 GCA_015494005.1 Caldilineaceae bacterium | reverse complement strand
GTGCTGCTTCTTCCACCAGGGGTCCGGGAAGAGGATGTGGAAGACGTCCACCCGGCCGTCTGGGATGACCCGGGGCAGGCTGAAGCGGCAGTCGTCGTCGCTGATCCAGAGGTTCTCCAGCTCCAGGCGTTCGGCCCGCTGCAGGGCCAGGCGAGCCGCCTTGGTCTTCACCTCGTAGCCGATGAAGAGCCGCTCCGGCAGCCGTCGGGCCCGGTCCAGGATGAAATCCCCCCGCCCGAAGCCGATCTCGATCTCCAGGGGGCGGTCGCTGGCGATCTCCTGGCGGAAGCGCTGGCCGTTCCAGCCCCGGGGATCGTCCAGGGCCAGGGCCCGGAAGAAACGCCGGTTCAAGGCCCAGTCGGGCAGCCGGTCCGCGTTGGGCCGCCGCCGAGGATCCCCGCCGATGAGCCCCTTGCCCACCTCCCAGTCCCGGTAGGCCTGGGCCCGCTCCTCCTCGCTCAGCTCCTCCCAGGTGAAGTCCATCTTCCCCTGGGTGAAGGAGGTGGCGTGGTAGTCCAGGATGGGCTCGGGAGGTGGTTGGTCCGAGGGACCAGATAGTCTCTGTGGCATGGTTATCCCAGGGATGGATTGGTGGATTGGTTCATTGGTGGATTGGGTTCAGCGAACCAGTCGTCGGTATCCGATTGGCCCAATCCACCAATCTGCAAATCAACGAATCCACCAATCAACCGTTCAACTTTCTCTGGATCGTTTCTTTGACCACGTCTGGGTCCGGGGGCAGATAGACCGGCGGGTTGGCGTAGTCGCTCTCCACGCCATCCAGGGAGCCCTCGTGGTAGCCCACCTTGAAAGGGGTGAACTTGAGGCCGTGGGCCGTGCTGATCACCACCACCCGCTCGTGCCCCTGGATCACGCCCCGCTCCACCAGCTTGAAGAGCACGGCCAGGGCTGTGCCTGTGTGGGGGCAGGTGTACATGCCGGTCAGGTCGGCCATGGCCGCGGCGTTGGCCAGCTCGTGCTCCGTGGCCTGCTCCACCAGGCCGCCCGTCTCCTGGATGGCCTGGACCGCCTTCTCGTAGCTCACCGGGTTGCCGATCTGGATGGCCGAGGCCAGGGTGGTCTGGGCCTGGACCACCGCCTTCTCCTGGAAGCCCTGCTGGAAGCTGCGGTAGAAGGGGTTGGCCTGGGCAGCCTGCGCCGCCACCAGCCGGGGCATCCGGTCGGTGATGCCCAGATCCATGAGCAGTTTCAGCCCCTTGTAGAGGGCGCTGATGTTGCCCAGGTTGCCCACGGGCATGACGATCCAGTCCGGCACCTCCCAGTCGAACTGCTGGACGATCTCCATGCCCACGGTCTTCTGCCCCTCGATGCGCAGGCTGTTCATGGAGTTGGCCAGGTAGATGCTGTTGTCCTGGGTCACCTCCTGGACGATGCGCATGCAGCCGTCGAAGTCCGTGTCCAGGGCCAGGACGTGGGCCCCGTTGGCGATGGGCTGGATGAGCTGGGCCGGGCTCACCTTGCCCTGGGGCAGGAAGATGATGGCCGGGATGCCGGCCGCGGCCGCGTAGGCCGCCAGGGCGGCGCTGGTGTCCCCGGTGCTGGCCGCGGCCACCGCCCGCACCGAGGATCCCCGGCGGATCATCTGCCTGACCACGCTCACCAGCACGGTCATGCCCAGGTCCTTGAAGCTGCCCGTGTGGCTGTTGCCCGAGAGCTTCACCCACAGGTCGGGCAGGCCGATCTGGCGGCCCAGCCGCTCCGCCCAGAAGAGGTTGGTGTTGCCCTCGAACATGCTCACCACGTTCTCGTCGTCCAGGTTCGGGACCACCCACTCCTTCTTGCTCCAGACGCCGCTGCCGTAGGGCCAGCGAGTGGTGCCGGCCCGGCTCTCCAGCAGGGCCTTCCACTCCTGGGCCGAGCGCTGTCGCAGGGCCGCCAGATCGTGCTGCACCTCCAGCAGGCCGCCGCAGCGAGGGCAGGTGTAGATCACGTCGTAGATGGAATACTCCCCGGGGCAGCCCCGAAAGCAGCGAAAATGGGCCTGGAAGGGCTGCGTCCCGGCCGGGCTGGCGCTGGTGGACGGTTTGCTGTGGTGCATGGATTCGGTCCTGGAAACTGGTCTGGGTATGGCTTCACCAAGCTGGTATTTTACCACAGAACGGAGGGAGAGCCCGAAGCTCTGGGCACGTCCGGTTAGCCTCCCTTGCCTCGTTTCCAGCGGACATTCGGTTTCGCGGAACCGAGAGCGCTCCTTCCCTGGATCAAAACGCGAAAGGATTTTTCCTTGACTTCCCTTACGCCATCTGCTATAGTGGCGCTGTAACCGAGACAGGCAGATTTTGTTGCTGCCCCACGCTGCACAGTTTTGTGCGAAGGAGTTGTGACCGATGAAGAGCGGAACCATGCGTATTCGAATGCTTGGATTTGTGGCAGGAGATCGCCCGCCTATCCTCGCGCGCCGTCTGTTCCGTTCGTAACGGTCCGACTCAACAGTCAGACCTCGACGGTCACGGCGCTCAGGCCCGTGGCCGTTTTTTCATTGGGATCGTTGTCCCTGGAATCAGCCACGGATCTGTTCTGTGGCTGATTTTTGTTGGTGTCATCGGCCACTCGACCCTTTCGGAAGTTCGACCCTGTTGTCCCAACACGCTGTTCCCATGCTGGACCAGCACCTGGAGTGCGAAGGTACACCATGAACCAGTCACCGATTCCTGAACCGATAGAACGAGGGGCGCCGCTGACCCAGGCGTGGGCCCCGACAGAAACCGAAATGCAGACCATCCTGGCGGGTGGCCGGCTGAGGAGCCTCTGGCGCATGCTCACCGGCTTCCGCTGGATCTACCTGATCGCCGTGGTGAGTGTGGGGCTGGCGGCCCTGGCCCGCACCGGCACCTACTACCTCCTGCGCTACTTCGTGGACGATGTCCTGCGCCAGGAGGGGATGTTGGGCCTGGTGCCCTGGGTGGCCCTGGGCTTCATCGGCCTGGCCCTGCTCCAGGGTGGGCTCACCTTCCTGAGCGGACGCATGGCCGCCCGCACGTCCGAGGGGCTGGCCCTGCGCCTGCGCAACTTCCTCTACGATCACATCCAGCGGCTGCCCTTCGCCTACCACGACACCATGCAGACGGGCGAGCTGCTCCAGAGGGCCACCTCGGATGTGGACGCGGTGCGGCGTCTCTTCGCGGAGCAGGTCATCGGCATCGGCCGCATCACCCTGCTCTTCCTGGTGAACTTCGTCGCCCTGCTCACCCTGAACGTGCGCCTGGCCCTCTACTCCGTGGTGGTCATCCCCCTGGTCCTGCTCCTCTCCCTCTACTTCTTCAAGAAGATCGGGGAGGCCTACCAGGCCTACCAGGAGCAGGAGGCCCGGCTCTCCACTCGCTTGCAGGAGAACCTGACCGGCGTCCGGGTGGTGAAGGCCTTCGCCCGCCAGGACTACGAGCGCCAGAAGTTCGAGCAGGAGAACCGGGAGAAGTTCCTGCGGGGGCGAAGGCTCATCACCATGCACGGCACCTACTGGCCGGTGACGGACATCCTCTGCGGCATGCAGACCCTGGCGGGCTACTACATCGGCGCGCTCATGGCCATCAACGGCACCATCACTCCGGGCACCTACCTGGCCTACGTCGGCCTGGTGGTGCAGATCATCTGGCCCATCCGCAACCTGGGCCGGCTGGTGGCCCAGATGTCCACCGGCTTCGTCTCCTTCGAGCGACTCTCCCAGATCATCCGGGTGGCCCGGGAGCCCCTGGACCAGGGCCGCTACGCCCCGCCGGAAGGGGTGCAGGGGGATATCCGCTTCGAGGACGTGAGCTTCGTCTACCGGCGGGAGGATGGCTCGGGCCAGAACGGGACGGAGCCGGAGGCCATCCCGGTGCTGCAGGGGATCTCCTTCCATGCGGCCCCGGGCCAGGTGGTGGGCATCCTGGGGAGCACGGGCTCGGGCAAGACCACCCTGGTCAATCTGCTGCCTCGCTTCTATGACTACACCGGCGGGCGCATCCTCCTGGACGGCGTGGAGCTGCGGGAGTACCCCCGGGGCTATCTGCGCCAGCAGATCGGCATCGTCCAGCAGGAGCCTTTCCTCTTCTCCAGGACCATCCGGGAGAACATCACCTACGGGGTGGGCCGGGAGGTCTCGGACGAGGAGGTGGAGGCGGCCGCCCGGGCCGCCGCCATCCACGAGGTGATCCTGGGCTTCCCCCAGGGCTACGACACCCTGGTGGGCGAGCGGGGCGTGACCCTCTCCGGCGGCCAGAAGCAGCGGCTGACCATCGCGCGGGCCCTGCTCAAGGACCCCCGCATCCTCATCCTGGACGACGCCACCTCCTCGGTGGACACGGAGACGGATGCGGCCATCCGGGCGGCCTTGAAGGGGCTCATGGCCAACCGCACCACCTTCATCATCGCCCACCGCATCCAGAGCGTCATGGACGCGGACCTGATCCTGGTGCTGGACCACGGACGCATCGTGCAGCGGGGCACTCACCAGGAGCTCATCGCCCAGCCGGGCATCTACCGGGAGGTCTACGAGCTGCAGGCCCGCATCGAGGAGGAGCTGGAGCAGGAGATCGACCAGGCCATCCATCGGGAGGAGCGGGGCGCCGTGGCATCAGGCGAGTCCCTGGAACGAGTCAAGGAGTAAAAAGGAGTTGGGAGTTAGAAATCGGAAGCAGGGGTTGGCGTCTCGACCTTCCAACTCCCAACTCCCAACTCCCAACTACCCAGTATCCTAGTTTCTTCGGGAGCATTCCCATGTCCGATCACTACTTCGAGGAAGAAGAGTTCACAACCCAGTTCAACGGCCAGACCATCCTGCGGGTGGCCAGGCAGGGGCTGCGTCACTGGCCCTACATGCTGGGCTTCCTGGCCACCATCGGCCTGGTGGCCTTGGCCGATTCCTACTTCACCTTCCTGACCAAGCGCATCATCGACGACGGCATCCTGGCCCAGGATCCGGAGACCCTGCGGCAGCTGGCCATCCAGTACGGGCTGCTCATCATCGCCCAGGCCGGGATGGTCTTCGGCTTCATCTGGCTGGCCGGCACCCTGGGCGAGAAGGTCCAGTACGACCTGCGCCAGCAGATGTTCCACCGGCTCCAGGACCTCTCCCTCTCCTACTTCGACCGTACCCCCATCGGCTGGCTTATGTCCCGGGTCACCTCGGACACCCAGCGGGTGGGCGAGCTGGTCTCCTGGGGCTTCCTGGACGTGACCTGGGGGGTGACCAACATTCTGGCCGCCCTGGGCTTCATGCTCTTCATCAACTGGAGGCTGGCCCTCATCGTCCTGCTCATGATCCCCATCCTGGTGGTGGCCGCGGAGTTCAAGAAGAAGATCCTGGTGGAGTACCGCCAGGTGCGGAAGCTCAACTCCAAGATCACCGGGGCCTACAACGAGAACATCACCGGGGTGCGGGTGGTGAAGGCCCTGCGCCGGGAGGAGGAGAACCTGCGGGAGTTCAACCAGCTGACCGGGGAGATGTACCGGGCGGCCTTCCGGGCTGCCTGGCTCTCCGCCCTCTTCCTGCCCACAGTGCAGCTCATCAGCGCGGTGGCTGTGGGCACCATCGTCTGGTACGGGGGCTGGCAGTTCCAGCTGGGCAACATGACCATCGGCGGCATCCAGGCCTTCATCTCCTACATCACCTTCATGCTCTGGCCCATCCAGGAGATGGCCCGGGTCTACGCGGAGATGCAGCAGTCCGTGGCCTCGGCCGAGCGCATCTTCTCCCTCATCGACGCGGTGCCAGAGATCCAGGACCGCCCGGGCGCGGTGGATCCAGGCAGCATCCGGGGTGAGATCGTCTTCGAGAACGTGGACTTCTACTACGACGAGGCCAAGCCCGTGCTGCGCAACTTCAACCTGCGGGTGAAGGAGGGGGAAACCATCGCCCTGGTGGGCCCCACCGGCGCGGGGAAATCCACCATCGTCAACCTGGTCTGCCGCTTCTACGAGCCCAAGCGGGGCTCCATCCGCATGGCCGGCCGGGACTACCGGGAGCTGAAGCTGCACGCCATCCAGTCCCGCATCGGCATGGTGCTGCAGACGCCCCACCTCTTCTCCGGCACGGTGGCGGAGAACATCCGCTACGGCCGGCTGGACGCCACGGACCAGGAGGTGGTGGCCGCGGCCAAGATGGCTGGCGCCCACGAGTTCATCCGCAACCTGGAGAAGGGCTACGAGACCGAGGTGGGCGAGGGGGGCGTGCTCCTCTCCGTGGGGCAGAAGCAGCTCATCAGCCTGGCCCGGGCCATCCTGGCCCAGCCGGACATCTTCATCATGGACGAGGCCACCAGCTCCGTGGACACCCTGACCGAGGCCCTGATCCAGAAGGGCATGGAGGTGCTGCTGGAGGGGCGGACCAGCTTCATCATCGCCCACCGGCTCTCCACCATCAAGCGGGCGGACCGCATCCTGGTCATCGAGAACGGCCAGGTGGCGGAGATGGGCACCCACGCGGAGCTGATCCGGGCTCGAGGCCACTACTACCAGCTCTACACCAAGCAGTTCCGGGACGAGATGGAGCGGGAGCGGGATCCCCTCTTCGGGGTCCAGCCTGCCGTGGCCTAGCTTCTGGACAGCCCCAACCGGGGCCCAACAGGGGTGACAAACGCCAACGGGGGATGAAAAAACGGGGCAAGGCGGGGAGATCGGCGGAGTCCGGTCTCCCCGTTTCAGTCTCCCGTGACCTCGGGGAAGGGGGCCATGGAGACGGGGGCTTCCTGCGTCAGGAGTAGGCCGGCCAGGGTCAGCCCGCCGGTGAGGATGGGGCCCAGGCTGGCCCAGGCCGCCACCTCCAGCCAGACGTGGCCGGGGACGGGCAGGAACTGGACGAAGCCCAGGCCCAGCAGGGCCGCCAGCATGGTGGCCACCGAGAGGATCCAGGCCCCCTCGGCCAGCTGCAGGACGGGGCGAGCCAGGCGCACCTGCTCGGCCAGGATCAGGGCCAGGAGCATGCTGCTCAGCCAGCCCAGGAGCAGATTGTGGAGGAAGAAGATGCGCAGCTGGGTGCCGCCGCTCCAGCGCCAGAGATCCGGCCAGAGCAGGGTCACCGCGATGGAGACGTGCAGGGCCAGGGCCGCCATGCCGAACCAGGCCAGGCGAGGCAACTGGGCTCGGCGCTTCCAGAGCTGGACCAGGTGCCAGGCCAGGAGGATCCCGGCCACCAGGTTGGCCAGGGCCGCGACCCAGAACAGGCCCGGCGGCACCAGGGAGGGCGACATGCCCAGGAAAAAGGTGAGGGCCAAGGCCGTGGCCAGGCTCTGGCTGGGCAGCCAGTCCGGCAGGGCGACCCGCTGGCCCAGCCAGTCCCAGACCAGGCCCAGCAGGGCCAGGGTGAACCAGCCCACCGCGAAGAGATCCAGGAAGAGATGCAGGCCGGCCTGCTGCAGAAAGGGGTTGCGAAGGTCCAGGGTCACCTCCACACCCAGGCTCACGGCCCCGGCCGAGGCCACCATCATGAGCACGATGGCCCAGTCCCAGAGTTGGAGGGGCAGGGGCCGTTCCGCCAGGCGACGGGTGGAGCGCACGTAGAGGACGACAAAGACGATCCAGCTGAGGATGTTCAGCACCGCCACCATGGAGCCCAAGGGCAGCTCCAGGGAGCCCACCCGGGTGAGGCCGTAGCCGTTGCTCCAGAAGGCAGGGAAGCTGAGCAGCGCCACCGCGCTGGTGGCCACCATCTGGGCCCTCACGCCCCGGGCCAGGGGGCGTCCTGTGAGGCCGGGCAGGCGGGTCCAGATCAGGGCCATGAGGGCCACCGTGCCCCAGCCGAAGTACATCAGATGGCTGTGGGCGTGGCGCACTGCACCGAAGTTGTGGATCCAGCTGGGCATCCCCAGGAAGAGGCCGAAGCGCAGGATGGCGCCTGTGGTGGCCGCGGTGAGGAAGGCCAGCAGGGCGAGGACGAGGAAGAAGCGGCTTTCACGGTGGCTCATGGTCTTGCTCGGGATGGGGCTGCTCGGAAAGGTGCACGGGCTGCACCGGACATCGCGCACGGGGGCCGGGCATCCCTGTCATCGATGTCATTCATCGGCGCCATCTATCGGTGCCATCCGCGCGCGGCCTTCCAGAACAGAGTACGCAGGTGGCGTGGATTTGGCAAGAATCGGCCAGCCTCCGCGCCACCTGCGCACAGTTTCCTCAGGTTTCGGGCCCCTGGTCAGCCTCTCACAGGGCCGGCTCCGGAGCTGCTTCTTCCACCCGGCTCCAGCCACCCCGCACGATCTGACCCAGCTGGTGGAGCACCAGGAGGATGGCCAGGCCGTAGAGCCCGTAGGCCAGCCCCTGGAGGGGCCCCTGCATGGACTCGATGAAGATGCTGGCCCAGATGAGCAGGCTGCCCAGGTTGGCCGCGGCCAGGCTCAGCCAGGATCCTCCCAGCCTGGGGCGCTGATCCGGCTGGAAGAGGCGCATGGCCAGGTAGGGCACCAGGGCCAGGCCGAACTGGAGGACCCAGCCGTAGATCAGGGCCTGGGGCGCGGTGCCCTCGATGCGCCCGCCTGGAATGCCTGGCATCTTCAGGATGACCAGGGGGGCCATGAGCACCGGCGCCAGGATCCAGGCGTAGGCGGTGACCATGTGCCAGGCCCCAGGCGTGCCCGCGTGCTCGCTGCGCCAGAGCCCCTTCACCATGAGCACCACCAGCCAGAGGGTGGCCACCAGGTGCAGCACCAGCCCCGGGACCAGCACGGCCAACACGCCGCCCATCCAGGGACCGGCCACCAGGCCCAGCGCGCCCAGGGTGGTCATCCAGAAGATCAGGTGGATGCTCCGGGCCGAGGCCAGGGGCCGCCCGCTCAGCCTGGGCATGAGGTCCACCAGCAGGCCGGCGAAGACCAGGGACATGAAGCCCCAGTTGTTGGCGTGGATGTGGACCTCCAGGGGGGTCTTGATGCGCAGGGGGCCGCTCCAGCCCAGCCAGAGCCCGGTGCCCACGATGATGCCCACCAGCAGGTAGAGCAGGCCGGTCACGTAGAACTGGCGGCTGAGGCTGGTGGGGCGCTCGGCCTGGCCGGAGCTGGCCTTCATCTGCCAGAGATGCACGGCGAGCAGGGTGGCGGCCAGGAAGATCAGGGTGCCGCCGGTGAAGATCAGGGGCTGGTTCACCAAGGGGATGCCCACCAGGAGCACCGCGATCCCCGCGTTGAGCAGCATCCAGA
>WGCB01000389.1 GCA_015494005.1 Caldilineaceae bacterium | reverse complement strand
GCCTATCTGCCCCCCACCATGACCAGCCCAGACTACGGCGCCCAGGCCTTCCTCTGGTGGCGGCCGGAGATCGCCCTGCGGGATCTCATGCTGATGCAGGAGGCGGGCTTCCGCTGGGTGCGCCAGAGCTTCGCCTGGGAGACTATCGAAGGGGCGGGCAAGGGGCAGTTCGACTGGACCAACGCGGATCGGGTGGTGCAGGCGGTCAACGACCGGGGCTTGAATCTCCTGGCTCGGCTGGGCATGGACCCGGACCTGACCACCTTCTGGGCCGGGCATCCGCCGAGCAATGCCGACGACTTCGCAGACTTCGTCTTCGCCCTGGCCAGCCGCTACAACTGCACCCCCGAGGCCGTGGGCTGCATCCAGGCCTACCAGGTCTGGAACGAGCCCAACCTGGCCCGGGAGTGGGGGGGCAACCGGCCCAACCCGGCGGAGTACGTGGCCTTCCTGGGCAAGGCCTACCGGGCCATCAAGCGGGCCAACCCCAACGCTGTCGTCATCAGCGCGGGGATGGCCCCCACAGGGGACGACAACGCCATCGCCATGCCCGATGACAAGTTCTACGAGGAGATGTACCGGGCCATGGGAGGCAACAGCGACGGCTACTTCGACATGCTGGGGGTGCACGGCGCTGGCTTCGCTGCCCCGCCGGAGCTGGACCCGGCCCAGGCCGCCGCGGACCCCAAGTACGGGGGCTATCGCTTCTTCGCCTTCCGCCACGTGGAGGACATCCGCAACATCATGGTCCGCAACGGGGACGGGGACAAGCGGGTGGTGCTCCTGGAGTTCGGCTGGACCAGCGACCCGGTGAACCCCAGCTACAAGTGGCACGGCGCGGATGCGGGCATCGATCAGTTCGTCCAGGCGGACTACCTGAAGCGGGCCTACCAGTACGCGGAGGCTCACTGGCAGCCCTGGATCGGGCTGATGAGCCTGATCACCATGCCCAACCTGGACTGGCTCAACGACGGCAACCCGGAGGACGAGGAGCAGTACTGGTGGGCCATCATGGAGCCCAGCCCGGTGGACCAGCTCCACTTCCGGGCCGCCTACATCGTGCTCTGCAAGTACTTCAACGAGAAGAAAGGGGAGGTCTGCAAGTACGATCCCGACCGCTAGGCCAGGGAGCCGGGGGAGCAAACGTGGCAAAAGCAACGGGGACCCTGGATGAGAGGGTCCCCGTTGCGCATGTCTGGCAGGGGGCGGGAAGGCTACCGACTGCTGGTGACGCCCAGGAAGATCTGGATGGCGTCCTCCAGCACGTTGCCCACCACCTCAGTCCAGTCCGTCTCCTCCGAGAAGGTGGGCAGGACCAAGTCCTCCGGGGTGGGGGCCCAGTTGCGCTGGGCGTAGCAGCCGCCGTACAGGGCCGTCACCAGGACCAGGAGGAAGAAGAGGCGCAGGATCCCACGGCTGTTGCGGTGATAACGGGGCATGGTTGAACCTTTTGGCCACAGAATTCGTCACAGTATCGGGACGGGATCGGCATGCGGATCCCATTGTCCAGCTTTCGGCGAAAATTTGCAAAAACCGCCGTTTGTGCTATACTTTCATTGTCCGCTGGCATGGTTTGCGGGTGAGTAGCTCAGCTGGTTAGAGCGCACGGTTCACATCCGTGAGGTCGGGGGTTCAAGTCCCTCCTCGCCCACCTGAAACGAGCCCAAACGGAGGCCCCAGGATCAAATTCCTGGGGCCTTTGCTGTTTCCCCACCCTGGATCGCCCCTGAATCATCCCCTCAGCGCTGGACTGTCGGCAGGTAGATGGACTGCCCACCCACCAGGATGGTCACCGCCCGGGTGAGGACCGTGGAACCTCCGACCGCATGGATGGTGACCTGGTTGCGGATGGCCCCCGGCGCCACCGTCACCCCGTAGGTCACCGTGACAGGCCAGCTGCTGCCCGGCTCCCCGCTCCGACGTTCCCTCGACAGAGCCCTCAGCGGGGCCGGATCTCCCACAGCTCCACCACCCGGTCCGAGGGGAAGCCGGTGGGGTCGAAGTCGTCCGTCTCCCGGGCCTGGCAGCCCACCCGGTCGAAGAGCTCCTCCATGGTGCGGGAGGAGTGGTGCTGGGCCTCGCCCAGGGTGTGGTAGAGATAGACCGCAGAGGGCAGGATGGCCGGGTAGCCCATCTCGTAGAGGGCGTAGGCCAGGCCCTGCTCCCGGAGGCGGGGCAGGAACTCCTCCTCCCGCTGGCGGATGGCCTGGCCCTGGTGGGTCACCTCCACGTGGAAGCGGAAGGCGAAGTGGTCCCGCAGATAGCCCTGGTCCACCAGGAAGGCGCCCAGGCGGTCCAGGGCGGCCCGCAGCCGGCGGAAGTCCGCGTCCGTGGCCAGCCCCTCGGGGAGATCCAGGGCCAGCTGCTCCTCCAGGAGGCGGTAGAAGCGCCGACCCACGGCCACCGCGAAGCCCCGGCGGGCCTGGGCCAAGTCCTGGGGATCCGAGAGGTGGGCGGCCAGCCGCTGGTAGGCAGAGCGGTAGAAGGCGTAGGAAAGGGCGTCGAACTCCCCGGAGCGGATGCGCTCCAGGCGGGTGCGGCTGGCGAAGTCGGTGACCAGGTTCGGGCGGGCATCCCGGCCATAGACCAGGGCCACGTACTCGTCCACAAGGGCCTGGACCGGCGCCAGCTCCTCGGGACGGTCCTGGAGCATCCGCCACTCAGCCAGGATGGCCTGGGACATCCAGTCCAGGAAGTCCGGGCCCATGGGCCACCACTCCTGGTAGTCGGGGTACGGATGGGCAGCAACAACCGCGGGTAGGGTGGGCTGGCTCACGGCGATGGATCCTTTCCTGGGCAGAAACCGGGTGGACAGAGAAGAGCGGACGCCACGGGGACGTCCGCTCCCATTATACACGATGGGCGATACACCTGAACTATGCACGGACTCCCCTCAGGGCCTCACCCTTATGCTCGAAAATTGCGCCTCTACCGCCGACGCAGGTACGGTTGGCAGGATTGGTCAGAACAGTGAACCACTTTCAGGTCGCCCCCATTGTCGTCGTAGTAAGCAAAAACGGGCAAGCCGTCTGCGCCAATGGTAAGAGACGTGTGCCGCGGCCCGCCGCTGCTCACAGCGCTGCTATTCACGGCCGTGTCAGTACAAGTCAAATCGCGGCAAAAGCCTGCGTAAACGCGGGTAGCCGTATCCCAGGTAAAGGTAACCATTCCCTGCCCATTAGGGCCGACTGTAGCCGAGAAACTCTGCAATTGGGGGCCGAAGCTGCCCATATTGACAAAAGCGTCTGTAGTAACGGCAGAGCAGGTGGAGTTGGTGCAATGGGCTGCCAAAGCCCAGGATGTTGAACCGGTTTGGCTCGCCTTGGCATAGGCAATCAACGGATAGCCGTCCATCAACGTCGTGATGGACGTCCACAGGCCTACGTCTTCTTCCTCACTGCCAATTATATCCGTTCCGTCCACTGTGTTGATGACGGGGCTGCTGCAACTCATATTCGTGCAGCGGGCCACTTTCAGGTCGCCGTTAGTGGCGTCGTAATAGCTGATATAGCCGTAGCCCTGGTTGTTGCGCGTTACCGAAGCGTATTGGCCTACGTTCCCGCCGCTGTCCACTGTCCAGGTTGATTTACTGGTGCAATTCAGATTGTTGCAGGAAACAGCTTTCAAATCCTGACTGCTTGCGTTGTAATAACTGATGAAAGCGTAACCGCTGCCATTGGTGGTGATGGACGTCCACTGGCCCACATCGCCGCTGCTGTCCACCGTGGTAAGGGTGGCAGAGGAGCAGGCGGCGTCGTTGCAATGCGCCAGTTTCAGGTCGCCGTTGGAGCGATCATAGTAGCTGATGAGCGGATTGCCGTCGCTGCCGATAGTGATGGAGGAGTATTCGCCCACAATGCCGGCGCTGTCCACAGTCGTCTGCACGCCGCTGGAGCAGGTGATGTCATTGCAATGGTATACCTCCAGGTCACCGCTGGTGGCGTCGTAGTAACTGATGATGGGCAGGCCGTCCAGGCCGATGATGATGGCCGGGTACTGGCCGGTTGTCCCCGCGGTGTCCAGGGTGCGGTTGATGTAGCCGCCCCGGGGCAAAGTGGCCAGATTGAACTGTGTTCCACTGAGGGCCAGGCCGTCGCCCGCTGTGTAGGTGGTGTCGTTGTCCGTGCCGTCCGCGAATCCACTCGGCACACCGGTCAGGTTGTTCCAGTGGACCTGGCCGCCCCCACCGCTGGTGTTGAGTTCCGTCTCCGTGTAGTAGCGGTCGTCGTGGGTGTGGCCGGCATCCGCTTTGCCCGCCAGGAGCCCATCCACCTGGGTCTTGGTGTAAACCACGCTCGTGTCCAGGCTCAAGGTCACATCCCCGGACGAACCGCCACCGGTGAGACCGCTCCCCGCGTTCACCCCAGTGATGTCGCCCCCGCCGCCACCGCTGCCCACGTCGTCCGTGCCGCAGACCCAGGCCGTGCCGTTCCACTCGGCGATCTCCCCGTTGGTGCAGGAGAGGCTGGCCAGGGTGTCGTCGTCTCCATCATCCAGACCCGAGGGCACACCGGTCAGCCCGCTCCAGGGAACGGTCATGGCATAGGTGGCGGTAATGGCATAAGTAGCGGTGATGGCCGTCTGGGCCCGGATCGCGTAGGGAGCGCTGACCAGACGCTGCCTGGGCAGGGGCGATCCCCCGTCCACCGTCACCTGCAGCCAGCGCTCCGGACCGTCCAGCACCGAGGCGGTCAACGGGGTGACGCTGCCCAGCATCACGCTGAAGTAGCCGCCGTCCAGGGAGACGCTGCTGTGGTTCTCCTCCCAGAGCTTGGACCCACCGGCCTCTCCATCGTAGAGGGCGAAGGTCAGGTTCACCGGCCCGGCCAGAGGATTGCCGCCGTTGTCAGCCAGGTAGCCCTGATAGGTAACCAGGGAAGGCGAGTTGTCCTGGCTCAGCAAGGCCGCTTGACTGGTCGCGAGGCCCCACAAACCCAGGAGCCCCAGGGACAGAAGGATGATGAATGTACGCAGAAATGGTGGCAACGAACGCATGGTTTTTCTCCTCTCAAAAAGCGTGTTTTGAAGAACGTAGTGCGAAAAAGTTCATCCCGAAAGGACATGGCGCCTTGGTCGATCACGGCGCGGATCGAGCCCCTTGCCTCACCGGCGCACCAGGGGCAGAAAAACGCGATGACCGGACGAGCCCCCTGGCACGGAGGTGCTGGTCGGAGTGGGGGTG
>WGCB01000388.1 GCA_015494005.1 Caldilineaceae bacterium | reverse complement strand
TCCGTGACCCGCCGGATGGCGCATCCGGCGAGAGCCAGGAAAACTTCCGCTTTCAAATTGACCGCAGTTTAGTCGCCGAACTTCCCGACCACCTGTTCCCAGGCCCGGTCTGTCAACGCCTGCTCCGGGGCCGTCCGCTCGTCCCGGACGATGCGGCCATCCTGGATCTGGACGACCCGCTGGGCCCGGGCGCTGAGCTCTCGGTCGTGGGTGACTAAGACGATGGTCTTGCCTTCCGCCACCAGTTCGTCGAAGAGCTGGAAGATCTCGTTGGCCGTGGCCGTGTCCAGGTTGCCCGTGGGCTCGTCGGCCACGATCAGAGGGGGATCGTTGGCCAGGGCCCGGGCGATGGCCACCCGCTGCTGCTCGCCGCCGCTGAGGGCGCTGGGCAGCTTGTCCGCGTGCTCGATGAGTCCCACCCGGTCCAGGAGGCCCAGGGCGCGCTTGCGTCGCTCCCGCCGCTTGACGGTGTTGCAGAAATCCATGGGCAGGATCACGTTCTCGATGACGGTCAAGGTGGGCAGGAGCTGGAAGAACTGGAAGACCACGCCCAGGTGAACGCCCCGCCATTTGGCCAGCTGGTTCTCGCTCAGGGTGTGGATGGCCTGGCCGGCCACGTAGATCTGGCCAGTGGTGGGGCGGTCGATGCCTGTGATCATGTTGAGCAGGGTGGACTTGCCCGAGCCCGACGGCCCGACGATGCTCACGTACTCCCCGGGGTCGATGCGCAGGCTGATGTCCTTGAGCACGATCACATCCCCGGCCCCGCTCTCGAAGATCTTCACCACTCGGTGCAGCTCGATCAGAGGGGCATGGCTTTCCTGGCCCATGGCATCTCCGTCCTGGTGCTCCTCTCTGTCCTGGTGCTCCACCGTCATCGAGGCAGCCCGGCTTCCCTCAGCAGATCCCAGTAGCGCTGGCGCAGCTGCGGATCCGGCAGGATGGACTCGGCGCCCAGGGGCAGCTCGCCGCTCACCTTGTAGATGAGGATGGCGAAGGAGGCCAGCACCTCCGCCGCGCTGAAGTTGCAGTGGCCGAAACGTGGGCTGGGCACGTTGACGTGCTGGGCCTGATCCCCGTGGGCCAGGATCTTGGCCCGGTAGAGCGGCTCATGGGGGTAGGGCACCACCTCATCCCCCAGGGTGTGCAGGGTCACCACAGGCACGGTCAGGTCGCCGGACGTCTGGTAGAAACGCTGGATCTCGGCCAGGGCTGCCGGGTCGGCCTGGAAACGGGCCACACTTCGGTTCAGGCGCGGGTCGTTGTCCGAGCCGAAGTAGAGACGGCGGCTGTTGTCGAAGGGCTGGCCGCCCAGCTTGGCCGTGCCGTCGTTGGTGGCGAAGACATTGTACCAGAGCAGCTGCAGGATGGCCTGGATGCCCGATTCCGGATCGCTGGGATCGTTGGGGATCTTGGCCGTGCGCAGGAGCTGCTCCCTGGCGTGGGGATCCGCCCGCAGCGCCGCCTCGGCCTGGCCCTCGTAGAAGGAATCCCACTGGTCGATGAGCTGGGCCGGGATCTGCACCGGGCTGCCCGGCAGCACGCCAGGGAAGAAGTAGTCGAAGAGCACCCGGACGTCGCCCCAATAGTCGATCTGGCGACGGAAATCCCCTACCGGACCGCAGGCGGCCAGGCCGCCGTCGAAGGTGTCGAAGTAGCGTTCCGTGCCCAGCGCGGTGATCAGCCCGCCCTCCGACGGCCCCACCAGGTAGACCCGACGAGGCGCGCCGTGGGTGGCGGTGAAGATGGCCACCAGGTCCTGCAGATCCGCCAGGCCCTCTTTCACCGCCAGGCCGTTGACGCTGTAGCTGGTGGTGGCGAAGGCGTATCCCAGCCCGGTGACCATGTCCGGGATGGAGGGCCCGTCTGGGATGGTGAGCTGGTCCTCGGGGATGGCGATGGGCTCGTTGAAGGCCACGTAGCCGTGGGCGTAGACCACCAGATCCCCGTTCCAGCCCTGCTCGGGCATGCAGATGCGGTAGACCGCGCCGCTGGCCTGCTGGCCATCCGGGTCACAGATGGCCTGGGCCTGGGCCACCGGAGCCCCACCGGGCAGCAGGCCCGTCAGCAGCAGGGCGCCGGCTAGCAGTAGTGCAAGGAACGTCTTGGTGTGTGTGGGCGGCGTCATGGTTGGGCTCCTTTTGGGACGGTGGAACGGGAAACGGAATTCGGGAAATGGCGCTGCGCTCTGGGTTCGCGATGGCGGGAGGGGGATCGAGGGGAGAGATGGCGGGGTTGCCGGACAGCTTCCCCGTGCCGCATTCCCCATTCCCTATTTTTCGTTTGCCTCACCCTCCCGGCGGCTGGGGCCAGCCTCCAGGATTGGGAAAGTCGCCCGGGTTGGGGAAATCCCCGGGGTCGGGGAAGTCGCCTGGAT
>WGCB01000387.1 GCA_015494005.1 Caldilineaceae bacterium | reverse complement strand
GGGAGCAGGCGTTCCGCAGAGCCTGCTCCCCGTGGGGTGGGCGCACGGCCCGGGCGCTTCCTAGTCGAAGCTGGCGATGAACTCGTCGATGGGCAGTGCGGCCATGGTCAGGATCTTCACGGTGCCCCGGGAGGCCAGCTCCGCGGAGACCCGGGCGATGGTCCTGTTGTCCGGGGCCTCCACCACGTTCACGAAGTCGTAGGGCCCCAACGTGGCCCACTGGGAGACCACCTTCACACCCAGGGCCTCCAGTTCCTTGTTGACCTCCTTGATCCGGGCTGGTCGATGCTTGATGGTCTTGGCGCCGTCGTCGGTCAGGTTGCTGAGCAGGATATACGTGGCCATTTTCAAACCTCCTTTCGCGGTTGTGGACACGTGCCGATCCGGCAGAATCACTGCGAAACGCACCTGCAAACTCCATCCTGAAAACCGGGCGCAGTGTCGGACTCGATGAGCGTCCCCACCCTCTATTATACGCGAAAAATCGGTCTTGTGGGGGGCTTTTCCGGGCGGCGTCTCGCCTTTCTCGAACCCGGGAGCTGGGGATCGGCCGCCCCACCCGCCACGCAGACCCATCGCACACCCGTCACATGCACCTGTCACATGCAAAGGAGCGGCTTTCATGATCGCATTCGTCCTCAGCGGCGGTAGCACCCGAGGTCCCCTCCAGGTGGGCGCTCTCCAGGTCCTGCTGGAGCATGGCCTGCAGCCGGATTTCTACGTGGGCACTTCCACCGGCGCGCTGAACTCTGCCTACATGGCCGCCTGCGGCAACGACCCGGCTTGCGTGGAGAAGCTGGCGGACATCTGGCGGGGGGCGGACGCCAAGGTCATCTACCCGGGGAACTGGCTGACCCTGGCCTGGCGAGTCCTGAGCAAGGCGGACAGCCTCTACAGCAGCGACGGCTTGCGAGCCCACATCCAGGCCAGCCTGCCGCCGGGCGTGACCACCTTCGGGGATCTGAAGCTGCCCTGCTACGTCACCGCGGCGGACCTGCGCTCCAACACCCTGTTCCTCTTCGGGGAGGAGCCCCAGGCCCCGCTGGTCGACGCGGTGATGGCCAGCGCGGCTCTGCCCGCCATCTACCCGCCGGTGACCTACTCCGATCTGCAGCTGGTGGATGGGGGCGTCCTGGACAACGTGCCGGCCAGCATCGCTATGGACAAGGGAGCCACCACCATCTATGTGATCAACGTGGGCTATGGCGGAAACCCGCTGCCCCCGGCTCGGGGTGTCATGCAGATCCTCACCCGCAGCCTGAACACCATGATCGCCCAGTCCCTTTTGACGGATCTGGAGCGGGCCGTGGAAAGCCCAGCCATCGAGCTTCATCACATTCACATCGCCGCCTTCAGTGATATCGCCTTCAACGACTTCAGCAAGACGGAGGAGATGCTGGCCGCCGGGCGGGAGGCGGCCCAGGCCTACCTGGCCAATCCTCAGCCCCGGGCCGTGCGTCCTGCACCCAGCCGAGGGGCGGCAAGAGGACGTTCCGTGGCCGGCGCCCGGGCCTACACGCCCCCGTATCGCCACTGAGCGACTCTGGCGCCGTGTTCGTGCCCCAAAACAGAATATGATATACTTGACGAATCGGTTTCCCTGCGGCAGGGCATAGCCTGGGGATGTTTTCCGCACTTTCCCTGATAGTACCCAGGTAGCAGTTGGGCTAGGTTTAAGGCGGGAAGGCAGCTTCTTGACAGGGTCCGCTGCTGTTTGATCCAGGATGTCGCCCCGGCTTCAGGGCCCATCGTCCCTCACATCGACGCACTTCATTTCAACCGATCGGTCGTTTCCCATGGGCAAAAAACCATCCAGCGCCAGCAATGGCCAAGCGAAAACCGTAGACCCCGTCCAGACCAACGGCCAGGCATCCCTCCAGGACCAGTTGGTGCGCCTGGATCAGCTCCTGGACGAACAGGACTACACCGGCTACTGGGAGCAGTGCATGGCCATCCTGCGCCAGCAGCACCGCGCGGAGATGCTCTCTGTGCGCCTCTTCCGCTCCCAGTCCACGGGCTCGGATCTGGTGCTGCGCCTGGGCGAGACGGATCCCATCAATGTGGTGCGCATCGAGCGCTGGGAGGAGGGCCTGCGGGCCAAGCCCCTGTCCGATGCCCAGCCTCTGGACGATCAGGGTACGGAGCTCAGCCTGGGACGGCGGAACCGGGACGTGCCCATCCTCCACGTGCGCCTCTTCCTGGATGGCGTCCTCCGCGGCGGGATCAGCCTGATCTTCGATGCTGGTCACACGCCCACCCCAGAGGAATACACCCGGATCGCGGCCATGGCCCGTTCCATGGTGCGTCACGGCCTGCGGGCCCAGCAGCTGCGAGAGACCCAGCACCGCCTGGAGCAGCTCAGCCTGGTCTACCAGGTGAGCCAGGCCATCACCAGCAGCCTGAACCTGCAGACCGTGCTCAAGGAGACCACCGAGTTGGCCGCCAGCGTCCTGGGCGCCCAGGCCAGCACCCTCTTCATCGTGGACCACGAGCGGCGGGAGCTGACCTTCTCCGTCCCCACGGGGAGCGCGGGGGGCATGCTGCGGGAGAAGCACATCCCCATCAACCACGGCGTGGCTGGCTGGGTGGCCACCACCGGCGAGTCCCTCATCGTCAATGACCCCCAGTCCGACCGGCGCTTCGCCTCGGACATCGACAAGGAGACGGGCTTCACCACGGAGAACATCGTCTGCGTGCCTCTGCGCATCCACGACCGCATCGTGGGCGTCCTGGAGGTGCTGAACAAGTCCGGCGAGGAGGGATTCACCGAGGAGGACAAGCACTGGCTGGAGACCATGGGCAACCAGGCGGCCATCGCCCTGGAGAACGCCCGGCTCTACGAGGACCTGCGCAAGGAGCAGGAGCGCATCATCAAGGCGGAGGAGGAGGTCCGCAGCCAGCTGGCCCGGGACCTGCACGACGGCGCGGCCCAGATGCTGAGTCTGATCATCATGAACGTGGACGTGACCCGGCGGCTGCTGGATCGAAAGCGCCTGGACACAGTCCGCTCCGAGCTGGACCTGCTGGAGGACCTGGCTCGCCAGGCCAACCGGGAGGTGCGCACCCTGCTCTTCGAGCTGCGCCCCATCATCCTGCGCAGCCGGGGATTGGTCCCCGCGTTGCGGGCCTACCACGAGCAGCTGCGGGGCTCCATGAAGAACCAGGTTCACCTGGAGGTGGAGGATCTGCCCTTCCCCATCTCGGACCAGGCCGCCATGAACATCTTCTCCATCGTCCAGGAGGCGGTGAACAACATCCGCAAGCACGCCCAGGCCGCCAACGTCTACATTCGCCTCTCCGTCCAGGACAACTACCTCCACTTCGAAGTGGAGGACGATGGCCGGGGCTTCGACAAGAACAGCGTGGAAGAGCGCTACGAGGAGCGGGGCAGCCTGGGCCTGCTGAACATGCACGAGCGGGCCGAGATGTTGGGCGGCAGCCTGGAGATCCTCTCGCCCAGCCCCCGGCTCAAGCAGGGCACCCTGGTGCGGGGACGAGCGCCCCTGGCCCAGATCCGTCGGACCGGGTAGCCGCTTGGGCGGTTTCGGCTGAACTCAACTTTGACAGAGCGGGATTGATGCGATAGCGTTAATCCCGCTTTTTCGTGCCTACCGTCGCCTGCGTCGGATGGCCTGCCCTCCTGGTGGATGCCCTAGGGCGTCCACGCCACATCAGCCCAAGTTTGCGGATGAGTTCCTTCTCCTTTGAACTGCACCGAACCGATGGACGGGCTCGCCTGAGCACCTTCCACACGCCCCACGGGCCCATCCAGATGCCCGCCTTCGCGCCGGTGGGCACCCTGGCCAACGTGAAGACCCTGGACTCCCAAGATCTCCAGGAGCTGGGGGTGCAGCTGGTCCTGGCCAACACCTACCATCTCTACCTGCGTCCGGGCCACGAGTTGGTGGCGAAGCTGGGCGGCCTGCATCGCTTCATGGCCTGGGATGGGCCCATCCTCACCGACTCCGGCGGCTTCCAGGTCTTCAGCCTGGCCCACCGCCGCCAGCTGGACGAGGACGGGGTGACCTTCCGCAGCCACATCGACGGCAGCCTCCATCGCTTCACCCCGGAGCGGGTCATGGCCATCCAGGAGGCCCTGGGCGCGGACATCGTCATGGCCCTGGACGAGTGCCCGGATCCCTCGGACCGGGCCTACAACGAGGAGGCCCTGGAGCGCACCCATCGCTGGGCGGTCCGCTGCAAGGAGGCTCAGACCCGCTCGGACCAGGCCCTCTTCGGCATTGTCCAGGGGGGCATCTTCCCGGACCTGCGGGTGGAGAGCGCCCAGTTTCTGGCTGGCCTGGACCTGCCCGGCTACGCGGTGGGTGGGCTCTCCGTGGGGGAGACCAAGGAGGAGATGTACGCCACCCTGGACGAGACCTGCCCCGCCTTGCCGGCCCACAAGCCCCGCTACCTCATGGGGGTGGGCGCGCCGGAGGACATCGTGGAGTCGGTCTATCGGGGCATCGACTTCTTCGACTGTGTCATGCCTACCCGCATCGCCCGCAACGGCGCTCTGCTCACCCCGGAGGGGCGCATCAACATCCGCAACGCGGCCTTCGCAGACGACCCCCGGCCCATCCAGGAGGACTGTACCTGTCCCACCTGCCGCAGCTACAGCCGGGCCTATCTGCGCCACCTCTACAAGGCCAAAGAGATCACCGGTTTGCGCCTGGGGACTATCCACAACGTGCACTTTCTGCTTCGGCTTATGGAGCAGATCCGGGAGGCCATCCAGGAGGGGCGTTTCCGGGAGTTCCGGGCCGCCTTCCTGGAGCGCTACCGCATCTCGGACCAGCGAGTCCGGCACGAGCAGCGCCGCAAGTGGATCGCGGCCTCCCAGTCCAAGTCTCAGCCCAGATCCTAGCCCGGAAACTCACACCGGGAGCTCACACGAAAGGCAACCCCTGTGTTCGAGATCATCAAAGCCATCGTCCTGGGATTCGTCCAAGGCGCCACCGAGTTCATCCCCGTCAGCAGCAGCGGCCACCTGGTCATCGTCCCCTGGCTGCTGGGCTGGGAGAAGCCGCCCCTCCTCTTCGACACCGTGCTCCACTGGGGGACCCTCCTGGCCATCGGCCTGGTCTTCTGGCGGGATCTGTGGGCCATCGCCCTGGCCACCCTGACCAGCCTGCTCCGCCGCTCCCTGGATGACGTGAACGCCCGGGTGGGCTGGTTCATCGTGGTGGGGAGCGTCCCCGCGGTGGTGGCCGGCCTGCTCTTCAAGGATTTCTTCGAGAGCCTCTTCGCCAGCCCGGCCGCGGCGGGCGGCTTCCTCCTGGTGACGGCCGGCCTCCTGGCCCTGAGCGAGTGGATCTCCCGCCGTCTCCAGCGCCTGGGTGACCTGGAGCAGATGGGCCTCGCGGACGCCCTGATCATCGGCCTGGCGCAAGCCCTGGCCCTGGCCCCGGGG
>WGCB01000386.1 GCA_015494005.1 Caldilineaceae bacterium | reverse complement strand
TCTTCACCGGCCAGGCCCAGGAGGTGGTGGAGGAGGGGGAGGACTACGTCCTGAAGCTGCCCCTGCCCCGGGTGGAGCTGGAGAAGGTGAAGCTCACCAAGCGGGGCGACGAGCTCTTCGTGGTCATCGGCAACTTCAAACGGGAGATGCTGCTGCCCGCGATCCTGGCTCAGCGGGACGCGACGGAGGCTGTCTTTGCCCAGGGCGTGCTGAAGGCCCGCTTCCCGCCCAAGGGGTGAGGGGGCCGGAAGGGGTGATCCCCTGCCCCCGGAGCGGCGTCGGTCCGCTCTCCCGTCCATCGCCTTGACCGACTGCCACTAGTGCCTTGTCACTCCTGCAATGATGGGTAAGTTTGTAGTAACGGCTTTAGCCGTGCTGCCGCTGAAGCGGCTACTACAAACCCATCAAAATACGCTTGGCAAGACACTAGCCATCTGCCACCAGCCATTTGCCAAGGACATCGTGCCATGGGATTGCTACAGTCGTTGACCAGCACAGTGACCAACACCGCCTGTCTGGCCGCGGGGACGGCCCTGGGCTGTCAGGTGGGCCTGCGCTACAGCTTCCTGCGGGAGCCCCGGCCCTTCCCCCACCAGTGGGCCGGCCTGCTGGAGCATCCCCTGCGCCTGAAGTATCGAGAACCCACCGCCACCCTGGGGCCCTACGGCATCGCCCCAGGCATGCAGGTGATGGACCTGGGCTGCGGCACGGGGCTCTTCACCGAGGCCATGGCCCGGCTGGTGGGCCCAGAAGGCCGGGTCCATGCCGTGGACATCCAGGCGCCCATGCTGGAGCGGACCCGGGTCCGTCTCCAGGAGGCCGGCCTGACCGCCCGGGTGGAGCTCCACCACGCGGGGGCCTATCACCTGCCCCTGCCCGACGATAGCCTGGACCTGGTCGTCGCCATCGCCACCCTGCCCCAGATCCCGGACCGGATCCAGGCCCTGAACGAGCTGCGCCGGGTCCTGAAGCCCGATGGCCGGCTGATCCTCAGCGACGAGATGCCCCTGCCCAGCTACGTGCCGGCCCAGACAGTCCGCAACTGGCTGCGCCTGACCGGCTTCCGCTACGCGGGGCAGATGGGCACTCCCTTCTGCTACAGCCTGGTTTACGCCAACGGCTGAGGCCGGGCCAGCCACTCCAGTCGAAATCTGTTGTTCAATTTGGAACAAATCTTCCTGCACGCCCCCCGGGTCCGTGCTAGGATGAACCCGTCATGAGGATGTCACTGCCTGTGGAACTGGTGCTCGAACTGCCCTTTGCAACCGATGGCCTGCCCGGCGTGGGCGGCCAGCTGCGGGCCTCCCCGGAGGACTTCGTGGTGGAGGAGATCCCCCTCTATCAGCCCCAGGGGGAAGGCCAACACCTCTACGTGAACCTGACCAAGGTGGGCCTCACCTCCCGGGAGGTGCAGAAGGGGCTGGCCCAGGTTTTCGGCGTGCATCCTCGGGATGTGGGGCTGGCGGGCATGAAGGACAAGCACGCCCGCACCACCCAGACCTTCAGCCTGAACCTGGGCTACATGGCCGACAGCGTCCTGGAGGAGGCCCCGGCCCGCATCCAGGAGGCCCTGCCCGTCACGGTGAACTGGGTGCAGCGCCACCGCAACAAGCTGAAACGGGGGCACCTGCTGGGCAATCGTTTCCGCATCCGCATCCGGGAGCTGGCCCTGCCCGTGGACCAGGCCCTGGAACGGGCCCAGGCCATCGCCCAGGCCATCCGAGAGCGGGGGCTGCCCAACTTCTACGGCCCTCAGCGCCTGGGCCGCCAGGGGGACAACGTGCGCCGGGGGCGGGCCATCCTGCAGGGGGAATGGCGGACCCGGGACCGCTGGCTGCGCCAGTTCCTGCTGGTCAGCTACCAGAGCTATCTCTGCAACCGCTACCTGGCCCGGCGGTTGGAGGAGGGCCTGTTCGACCGCATCCTGGCCGGGGATGTGGCCAAGAAGCACGATACCGGCGGCCTCTTCGACGTGGAGGACCCGGAGGTGGAGCAGCCCCGCTACCAGCGCCAGGAGATCAGCTTCACGGCCCCCATGTACGGCCGCAAGATGCGCCCGGCCCAGGCCGAAGCCGCCGAGCTGGAGGCCCGGGTCCTGGAGGAGACCGGCGTGGAGCTGGAGGAGCTGGCCCAGGCCGGCGTCTCCGGCACCCGGCGTCTGGGGCGCATCCTGGTGCCGGACCTGGCTGTGGCGCCGGTGGAGGGCGGCCTGGAGGTGGCCTTCTCCCTGCCCAAGGGGGCCTTCGCCACCACCGTCCTGCGGGAGATCATGAAGGTGAGCTACGCGGAGCTGGCCCATGTCCCCAGCGGCGGGGAGGACGACTGAAGGCAGACAAGGAGACCAGAAGACACGGAGCCCAAATCGATCTCTGATCTCCAATCTCAAGCTTTTCTGTGTACGTGACCCGAGTGCAACATTTCTCGACCCAATTTCTTTTGACCACCATTCAACGAACGATTCCAACCCCCATCGAGAGCCATGACTACCGAACCCAAAGGCAACTTTCGCCACTATCCCCAAGAGCAATGGACACCATCCATGGACATGCCCCTTTTTCCGTTGGGCGTTGTGCTCTTCCCGGGCATGATGCTGCCCCTTCACATCTTTGAGCCCCGCTATCTGGAGATGATCGACCGCTGCCTGGAGGAGAAACTGCCCTTCGGCGTGGTCCTCATCCGGGAAGGGCGAGAGGTGGGAGGGGACGCCGTGCCCTATCCCGTGGGCACCGCGGCCCGGATCACCCGGGTGGACCGGCAAGACGACGGCACCATGAACATCTCCGTGGTGGGGACCCGGCGCTTCCGCATCGAGGAGCTGAGCCGAGAGCGCCCCTACCTGAGCGGAAACGTGCGCCACTTCCCCATCGTCAACGGGGACACCCAGCTGGCCCTGGAGATGTCCCGGCGGGTGCGGCCCAAGATCCTGCGCTACGTGGACCTCCTGACCCGGGCCACCGGCGTGAAGCTGCGCCTGGAGCAGCTCCCGGACGATCCCACCACGTTGGCCTTCCTGGCCGGCATCGCCCTGCCGATCCCCGCGGAGCAGAAACAGCGCATCCTCTCCCTGGCCGGGGTGCCGGAGATGCTGGATCTGGAGAACTACTACCTGGCCAAGGAGCTGCAGCTGCTCCAGCACATGCTGGACACCCACCACATCGTGGAGTCCATGATCGGCGGCCCCACCGGCTTCCTTTTCCCCAACTGAACCCGGGGAAAAATACCGCCAAAAACTTGCCAGCTCGGCTGGTCTATGCTACACTAGGGGCCAGCTAGAGACGTGGGGGATTAGCTCAGTTGGCTAGAGCGCTACGTTGACATCGTAGAGGTCACTGGTTCAAGTCCAGTATCTCCCACCTGTGAACCCACAACGCCGAACGCGTTGACCAGGACGAGTACGAAGGCCCCTGCAGCACCAGAGAGCAGTGATCACCGGCTGAAAGTCACTGCGTTGCACCCTTCGGAAAACCACCTGGGAGCGGTCGATGGAACAGCCTCCAAAGCGGGGCCCAGTAAATCGACCCGGCTGGCCCCGTTATCCGCCACCCGAGTGATCCAGGCTGCCACTCCCTCCTCGAACGAGCGACAACCTGGGTAAGATGGGTGGAACCGCGAGCGATGCCTCGTCCCATGTGGACGGGGCATTTTTTGTCAGGCCAGGCATTGCGCCGGGATGAGGAACCATGAACGTGGACCGATGGCAGCTTCCCGAGGCTGTCCAAGCCGCCGGAGCCGAATACCAGGCCGCCCTCCAGGAGCTGGTGGACCGGGCGATCCAGATCCAGCAGATCCCCGCGCCCACGGGCCAGGAGCAGCGGCGAGCCGACTGGGTGGAGACCCGCATGGGCGAGCTGGGCCTGGTGGACGTCGCTCAGGACGAGCTCTTCAACGTCTACGGCCGGCTGCCGGGCCTGGGCCGTGGACCAGGGCTGCTCATCTCCGCCCATCTGGACACGGTCTTCCCGCCGGAGACGGATCTCTCCGCCCGCCGGGACAGCCGCAGCGGCCTGGTCTTCGGGCCGGGCATCGGGGACAACTCGGTGGCCGTGGCGGCCCTGCTCACCCTGGCCGAGACGCTGAAGCAGCTGCCGGCCCCGCCGGTGGATGTCTGGCTGGTGGCCAACAGCAACGAGGAGGGGCTGGGGGATCTGCGGGGCATGCGGGCTGTGGTGGATCGCCTGGGAGACCAGGTGGGC
>WGCB01000385.1 GCA_015494005.1 Caldilineaceae bacterium | reverse complement strand
TGGGCGGAGACGTGGTAGGTGGCCCGGTCCTCCGGGTAGCGCTCCCGAGCGAAGGCGTAAATGGCCCGGAAGAGGGCCGGGGCCACCTGGGCCACCGCCCGCAGGGCCTCCTGGGAGAGGTCGAAGACGGTGCGGTCCGGGGAGAGGGTGGCCCCGGGCAGGTTGCCCCCCGCCGCGTTGACCAGCCCGTCGATGCGGCCCCAGCGGGCCAGCACCGCGTCCCGGACCTGCTCCAGCTGCTCCTGGACCAGCACGTCCGCGGGGGTGGCCAGGGCCTGCCCGCCCTCCTGGACGATGGCCTGGGCCACTTCCTGGGCTCGCTGCACCCGCCGCCCCAGGATGCCTACCCGGGCCCCGGCGGCGGCCAGTCCCCGGGCCATGGCGCCGCCCAGCACGCCGGTCCCTCCGGTGACAATGATCACTTTGTCGCGAACGTCGAAAAGCTGTTGTGGGTTTGGCATGGTGGTATCCGGGAAGTTGGGAGTTGGAAGTTGGGAGTTGGGCGACGGCAGACGGTGGACGGAAGCTGTCGACTGCTTTAGAAACTCATCGACAGAAAGCCGTCGACGGGACCCCAATCCACAGATCAACCAATGAACCAATCAACTTTCATCTACAAACGGCCTCAGATGCCGGTCGAAGTGGCGCTCCAGGGCCGCGTAGTGCTCCGCCTCGTGACGGTCCAGGATGGCCAGTAGATCCGCCTTGAAGCGATAGCTGCCGTCCGGACGCCGAGCGTTGAGCACCGAGCCGAAGGTCACGTGGAGAGCCTGGCGGGCGTCGAACTGGTCCAGCACGTCGGGCAGATCGGCGTCGGGGATGGCGGCCGGGTCGGGCATGCGGTCCACCTGGGCGGAGACGTGGTAGGTGGCCCGGTCCTCCGGGTAGCGCTCCCGAGCGAAGGCGTAAATGGCCCGGAAGAGGGCCGGGGCCACCTGGGCCACCGCCCGCAGGGCCTCCAGGTAGCTGGTGCCCGCGGTCTTCAAATGGACCAGGGAGCCGGCCTCCTGGGCGGCGATGGGGTAGATGCTGAACTTGTCCGAGCCGGAGTGGAGGCTGAGCTTGTAGGGGCCCAGGGCCCGAGCGATGGCCACATGGCCGGCCAGGTCCTGGCGGAAGCGGGCCAGGGCCTCCGGGCTGGTGCGGCCGTCGTCCCCCATGTAGTCCACCCCCTTCTCGAAGCGGCCCACGAAGCGGGGGGCCAGGCTCACCCAGTGGACGCCCAGCCGCTTCAGCTCCGTGGCGATGTAGAGGTGCTCCAGGTGACGGGTGGGGGTCTCCGTCTCGTCCACGGACATCTCCAGCTCGAAGCCCTGGGGGCCGGCCTGGGCCAGGAGGTGGCGGTAGAGACGGGCGGTGTGGGCCACGGCCCGCCCGTACTTCACCGCGGCTACGGCCAGGTCCTCCGGGTCAAAAGTTAGGACGAGGGAGCCCAGGTCGAAGGAGCGGCCCAGGTAGCGGCGCCGGAGATCCGCCAGGCTGTCCTCCAGGAGCTCCCAGGGCAGGGCCGCCAGCCGCTCCTCCAGGGCCGCCCCCCGCAGGTGATCCGCCTGGCTAGCCACGTGCTCGCCCGGGTCCACGGTGAAGAAGGTGTAGCCCGCGGCCAGGGTGGCATCCACGTCCTCCCGGCTCTTCAGGTGATCCGCGTCCGCGCCGTAGCCCCGCCGCCAGCCGGCCTGGAAGACTCCCCACATGGCGTCGTCCAGGACCTCCTGGGGGGTGCGGCCGGTGCGGCTGTTCTCCCGGATGGACTGCTGGGCGTAGATGGGCATCATGCCCGGACGCTCGGCCCCGGTGTCGGGGTCCAGGAAGGTCTTGGCCACGGAGCGGACATGGCCGGGCGTGGCTCGCCCCAGGCGATCCCCGCAGCCCACGGAGCGGGCGATGCCCAGCCGCTGGGGCGCCAGCCAGGGGAAGCTCCGGCGCAGGGCCTGGGCGTTGGCTGGGTCCCGGGGGCAGCGCCAGGCCCGCCAGCCGCCGGAGAGCTCGCCGAGCGGATCCCCGTGGAAGCCCTGGGGCAGGCCGGGCTCCTGGGTGAGGATGGCCAGGTGCTTCTCCTGGCCCTGGCGCAGCAGGCAGAAGAGGGCGCCATCCTGGCTGGTCACGGAGGCGGGGTAGAGCTGCCCGCCCACGGCCTCGGCC
>WGCB01000384.1 GCA_015494005.1 Caldilineaceae bacterium | reverse complement strand
CCCCCCTGTCGTCCCCCCCGTTGCCCCGTCCACGCCAGCTCCAGAGGAAGGGAAGGAGAGCCCCTTGGGGCGGATCGGCCAGATCCTCACCCAGTATGGCCTGACCTGCCTGCTGTTTGTGCTGCTCCTCGCCCTGGTGATCGGGATCTTCATCTGGTTCGTCCAGCAGAGCAAGGAGGGCCAACGCTAGCCTGTCCCGGCTGTTTTGGAAGAACGCGTACTTGCCGGAACATCGCTTTTCCGCTATGCTAATTGTAGCGAGTCGTTTGGCGCCGCTTGGAGTCAGGTCAACACCCCAACGGCGCTTTTTCTTTGCAGCGCTTCAGCCGGCGTCCAGGATGGCCCGGGCCCACCAGCCCAGGTTCGGCCCCTGTGCCGGGACAAGGAGGAGATGACCATGAGCCTCAGCCCCTGTGCCCAGCCCACAACCGATCCCCTGGACATCCTAGCGGAGGGGGACTGTTCCGGGCCGGACAGCCGGGTCCGGCCCCTGGCGCGCACCGTCTACGGACCGGAGTCCGCCCAGGACGGGTTCCAGGTCCTGGCGCCGGAGTGGAACCCGCTCCTGGCCAAGAGTCGGTTCAACAGCCTCTTCCTGACCCACGAGTGGCAGACCACCTGGTGGGCGGAGCTGGGGGACGGGGAGCTCTGGATCCTGGCCTTCCGCGACCCGGCGGACGGCACCCTGGTGGGCATCGTGCCCCTGTATCGGGTGCTCATCGAGGAGGGGGAGGACGCGGGCCAGTTTCACTTCCACTGGGTGGGCTGCACGGAGGTCTCCGACTACCTGGACGCCATCATCGCCCAGGAGTGGGAGGACGCGGTCTACGCCAGCCTGCTGGAGTGGCTGGCCAGCCCGGAGGCGCCGGAGTGGCATCTGCTGGACCTGTGCAACCTGCCCGAGGACAGCCTGACCTACCGCTGCCTGCCCCGCCAGGCGGAGGGCCGGGGCCTGCAGGTGCAGGTCTTCCAGGAGGACGTGGCTCCCTACATTCCCCTGCCCCTCCACTACGACGAGTACCTGATGAACCAGGTGGACAAAAAGCAGCGCCATGAGATCCGCCGCAAGCAGCGCCGGGCCCTGCGGGACAACCAGGTCCGCTTCTATTTTGTGGGGCCGGAGGACGATCTGGAGCAGGAGGTGGCGGACTTCATCCGCCTGCAGCGCATGAGCAGCCGGGACAAAAAGGAGTTCATGACCCCTACCATGCAGCGCTTCTTCCAGGCCATCGCCCGGCGCATGATGGAGATGGGCACCCTGCGCCTGGCCTTCCTGACCTTGAACGGGGAGAAGGCGGCCACCTACTTCTCCTTTGAGTACGACCGGCGCTTCCTGGTCTACAACTCCGGCTACCACACCGGGGAACTGGCCCGCTACAGTCCGGGCTGGGTGCTCCTGGCCTACCTCATCCAGTACACCATCGCCGTGGGCTGCCGGGTCTTCGACTTCCTCCAGGGGGACGAGGAGTACAAGTACCACTTCGGCAGCCAGGACTACAAGGTGATGCGGGTGCTGGTCCGCAACCCGGCGCCCCAACCCAGCCCTCGGCCTGCCGCTGACTCCGCTGACTCCGCCGAGCCCACCGGGGCCACCGGATCCACCTCTAGCTAGCCCCTTGACTCCTCCAGCGCCTCCGGCAGCTCGCTGGGGACGGTCACCGTCTCCTCGTGGCGGATGTGCACCAGCCCAGGATGCCCGCCCGGGGCTCGGCTCACGAAACGTCGCCGGGTGACGGCCACAGGCACGGCCCGCTCCCCCCGCTGGCTGGAGTAGTAGGCCGCCAGCTGGGCTGCCATGCGCACCGTCTCCGGGCTCACCGCCCGCCCACCGCTGCGGATGACCACGTGGCTCCCCGGCGCGTCCCGCACGTGCAGCCAGAGATCCTCACTCTTCGCCTCTCGAAATGTGACCCGCTCGTTCTGCCTGGCGTTCCGCCCCACCAGGATGGTGAACCCCTCCGGGCTGGTGAAATGCAGCGGCCCGCCCGTCGCCCCGCCCTTGGCCGGGCGG
>WGCB01000383.1 GCA_015494005.1 Caldilineaceae bacterium | reverse complement strand
TCCCTAGCGAGGCATGCGGCTGCAGCCCTGGAACGGGTGCGTTTGCTGGAACGCCTGCAGCAGGTGCGGGAGGCCAGCCGTCAGGTGGCCGAGCTGACCACCCGACAGGAGGAATTGCAGGATATTCTGGTGGCAGTGGCCCGGCAGGTTCAGGACATCTTCCACGCCGACGCGGTGACCCTCTACCCTTACGAGGAGGAGTACAGCCGTCTCAGCGCAAGGCCGATAGCCGTGGGTGTGTGGTACCCTGAGCGGATGTCGGAGGCCACGGTCATCCACCAGGACTCTATCGTATATGACGTGATGGAGAACCCCACTCCTATGTGGTTGGACGATGTGACCCAGGACAAACGCTTCCGTGCCTGTCGTTTCACCGTGGAAGAGAAGATTCGCTCAGTGGCTGCCTTACCCCTGCGCATCCAGGACCGGCCCGTGGGGGTCCTTTTCGTCAACTACCGGCAATCTCATCGTTTCACAGCGGAGGAACAGGAGGACATCCAGCTTCTCGCCCACCAGGCCGCGGTAGCCATCCGGGCCGCCCAGATGCGGGATCGGTTAGGGGAACGGGCGAAGATGCTGCACGATCTGGCCGAAGCCGCCCGTAGTATCAGCGCCACCTTCGACGTACAGGAGATCTTGGAACTGACCGTGCAGACGGCCGTCCAGATCACCAGTGCCTACGGTCCCGATGCGGACATCGCGCTGGTGGCCCTGGAGGATGATCAAGAGCCGGAGACTCTGGTCTTCCGAGCCGCCCAGCCGCCGGAGATGTTGCCCGGACTCATGGGGGGCACGCGGCGCATCCGCCTGCTTGGGGACGACAAGAGAGGTATTACCGGCCGGGCCTTTCGCACGGGGGGAACCCAGATCGTGGACGACGTGAGGGGGGATGTAGACTACATTCCCGTGGACCCGGAGATCCGCTCTGAGCTGGCTGTGCCCATTCAACTGGGCGACCGGGTTCTGGGCGTTCTGGATGTGGAGTCCAAAGAGCTGAGGGCTTTTGACCAACAGGATCGGGAGGCCATGGAGCTGCTGGCCGCGGAGGCGGCCGTGGCCCTGGAGAATGCCTATCGCTACCGGGAACTGAGGGAGACCAAGGGGCTGGTGGGCCAGCGCACGGTCCTAGCTTTTATGGGACTGGCCGACAACATGTGGCGCCACAGCAACCAAAAGCAGGCCCGCACTATCCTGGAAACGGTGCAGGGAGTGGAACGCACCATCCGAAAGTTCCTTGCATCCACCGGCCAGGACAGCCCCGATCCGTCCGCTGTGGAGCGCCTGGGAAGACAGTTGGCGCGTATTCGAGAGGCCGCGTCGGCCATCGAGAACAAGCCTGCTTTGCCACGGCTTAACCCAGATGTCGTCGTGCCGGTGGATGTGGCGGCCTTAGCCCGGGACCGGGTAGCCCAGTTACGGCGCAATCCTCGCTATCATGTGGTACAGTTTGGGGAACCAACATTTTCGGCCGTACACACCCGAGGCCAGGTTGCATGGCTTCGGCAAGCCCTGGAACTGCTGGTGGACAATGCAGTCAGGGCGGTACAGGACCGAGCGAAGCCCCGGGTTATGGTCTCCGTGGCCGTGGAGGAATCTGCTTGGGTGGAGATCCGGGTGGCGGACAACGGCCCGGGCCTGCCCCCAGAAGTCCGGGACTCTTTGGGGTGCGAATTTGTATACAAGCCCAACACCGCAGAGGGGTTGGGCATCGGCCTGGTCTTGGCACAAATGATTCTGGAGGCCTATGGCGGCCGGGTGCGAGTGGTGGACACAGGGCCTCAGGGTACCGTCATGGCGCTCCGGCTGCCCATCTACAGTGAGTAATGTAGGAGCACAGGAGGAGATTTCTCATGGTCGCCCCGAATGCACAGATGCGCATCCTGGTCGCCGACAACGATGATGGGATGCGGCAGGCACTGGTTGAATTCCTGCAGGAAGAAGGATACGCGGCACTGGAATCTTCCAGGCCGGACGAGGCCAGGAGGCTGCTCAGAGAGGGCAATGTAGACGTGGCCGTACTGGATGTACGCCTGCTCGATGACAATGATCCCTTCGATCTGAGCGGGCTCGAGGTGGCATGCAACTCCGCTCCAGAAATCCCTAAAGTGCTCATGACTCGCTTCGATGACCCAGACTTTCTTCTGAGAGTGTTGAACAGACTTCTTGAGGTCTATCAGGGGAGCAGAGACAATGAGCCGTATATTGCAGGTGCGTTGATCAATGTATTCCCCGCCAATGCAGGGTTCGAGGCATTACTCAGATACATCCAACGAACCCAGCTTGTGGGGCGCAGGGTCCGGCAGTTTCTGGAGGAGAGCAGGCAGATACTGAAGAGAAGATTGGACAATAGCGCAGAGATTCGCCAGCAAGCTCGCCTAAACCATCGCTTCGCTCTGGCTCTAGGTCTCTTGGGCTTCGTTGTGCTTGGAATGGTATTGTTCTTACCGATTTTGTTGCCCGATCAATCTGACCCGACAAAAACCCTCTCCGCTCTGAGCGGTCTTACTAGCCTGGTTTTCGGAGCAGTTGCACGTTATCTCTACAAACAATACAAAGACGCCAATCAACGTCTGGATCGAGACCAAGAGGAACTGAAAGAACTTCTCGAAAGAGTATTTAATCCTACCCGCTGAAATAATCTGGAGGTGCATATGGCTTCCGTGGCCAACATCCTGTTTGTGGACAACAACAAACTATTTCTTGATACTCGCGCCGAGTTCCTGGAGGACGCCGGCTATCGGGTGCTTCCGGCCATCTCCTTGGAGGAGGCCCGCCGGGTCATGGAGGAGGACCCCGTCGATCTGGTCATCCTGGATGTGCGCATGGTGGACGACGATGATAAAACGGACGTAAGCGGCATCCTTCTGGCCAAGGAGGAGCGTTATGCACCCATTCCCAAGATCGTCCTGACGGACTTCCCCGACTACGCCACGGCCCGGGAGGCCCTGGGGCCGGTGTTAGACGGTATGCCGCCGGCTGTAGACTACCTGGCCAAGGCGGAAGGCCCGGAGGCCCTGGTAGAGCGGGTGGGCAAGGCCCTGGCCCGGTTTGTGCCACGGAATTCTCATCTCGTTATTCGCGGGGTCCAGGGGCTTTCGACATCCGTTTTGGTCAGCCTATTGGAGCCTCAGATTGTGGACAACCTGGCTCAACGGATCCAGGAACTGGAGCGACTCTTCAAGTGCCTCTTCGTGGAGGCCCAACAGGTGACCCTGGGGCCGGTCTACGTACAGGGCCAGGGCTACATCTACCTGGCCTATACGGCCAATCGCCACCATGGAGATCTGGAACAGGGTGTGCTCGCCTGCGCACTCCGAGAGATGGGGGAAGCGGAGGAAGCACATTACAAGACCCATGCACCACGGAATGCAGATCCCCAAATTGTTCTTCTGAACGCGATCCAACGTTCTGTGCACTATACCCTCTGCACCTACAACCTGGTGGGCGCCCACGAGGAAAGCGTGCGTCCCCTTGCTCAGGTCCTCCATGCCTTGTCCACCGTCCAATCGGAGTATGTGC
>WGCB01000382.1 GCA_015494005.1 Caldilineaceae bacterium | reverse complement strand
CGGTTCCGGAGCCCCTATGTTCAAGTACACCATCCGCAGAGTCCTCTCGTCGTTGCCGGTGCTCTTCGGCGTGCTGGTGGTCACCTTCGTCCTGGCCCGGGTGATCCCAGGGGATCCGTGCAAATCCATCCTGGGCGAGAAGGCCACGCCCGAGGTCTGCGAACGCTTCAACCGAGAGAAGGGGCTGGACAAACCCATCCCGGTCCAGTTCGGCGTCTACCTGAAGGACCTGGCCCGGGGCGATTTCGGCGATTCCATCCGCTTCCGCCGGCCCATCACCCAGATCCTGGTGGAGCGCCTGCCCATGACCGTGGAGCTGGGTCTGGCCGGGCTTCTTCTGGCCTCCCTCATCGGCATCCCCCTGGGGATCATCTCGGCCCTGCGCCACAATTCGGCCATCGATGTGGCCACCATGGTGGGGGCCAATGTGGGGGTCTCCATGCCTGTCTTCTGGCTGGGGCTGATGCTGGCCTACGTCTTCGCCCTGCTCCTCAAGGACACCCCCTTCTGGCTGCCGCCCAGCGGACGTCTCTCACCCCACCTCTCCTCCATCCCCTTCTACCAGGTCTGGGGCTGGGACTTCGGGGGCGAGGACCCGCCCAAGCTGGCCCAGTTCTTCGCCAACCTCTACATCTTCAACGCCTTGATCACCTTCAACTGGGAGGTCTTCTGGGACGCGGTCAAGCACCTGATCCTGCCCTCCGCGGCCCTGGCCACCATCCCCATGGCGGTCATCGCCCGCATGACCCGCTCCAGCATGCTCCAGGTGACCAGCCTGGACTACGTGCGCACGGCCCGAGCCAAGGGGTTGCCGGAGCGAGCCGTGGTGCTCCGGCATGCCTTCCGCAACGCCCTGTTGCCCATCGTGACCATCATCGGCCTGCAGCTAGGCACGGTCTTCAGCGGGGCCATCCTGACCGAGACCATCTTCAGCCTGGCCGGCGTGGGGCGCAGCCTCTTCGAGGCCATCACCGCCCGGGATTTTCCCATCATCCAGGGCTTCACCGTGGTGATCGCCATGGGCTACATCCTGGTCAACCTGTTGGTGGACCTCTCCTACGGCTTCCTGGACCCGCGCATCCGGCTCGACTGATCCCACCCCACCCACGGCCTAGAATCTCCCATGACCACGCCCACCGAAACTGTCGCCGTCCACTCAGCCAACATCAAACGCCGCTCCGAAGGCCCGTGGCGCATCGCTCTGGGGCGTCTCTTCCGCCAGCGCTCGGGCATCGCCGGGATGATCCTGCTGGGCATCCTGGTCTTCCTGGCCGTCTTCGCCCCGGTGGTCGCCCCCTACGACCCCAACGAGGTGCTCATCGGCAAGGAGCCAGTCCAGAAGCGGGAGGCGCCCTGCATCCACATCCTGGGCTGCCCGCCCGAGAAGCCCCAGCACATCATGGGCGTGGACGGCAACGTGCGGGATGAGTTCAGCCGCATCGTCTACGGGGCCCGGATCTCCCTCTTCGTGGGCTTCTTGACCATCGGCTTCGCCATCATCGTGGGCACGGTGCTGGGGACCATCGCCGGCTACCTGGGGGGTTGGATCTCGGACGTGATCATGCGGACCATGGACGTGGTGTTGGCCTTCCCCTTTCTGCTCCTGGCCATCGCCATCGTGGCCGTGCTGGGCCCAGGGCTCATCAACGCCATGCTGGCCATTGCCATCGTCAACATCCCGGCCTACGCCCGGGTCATCCGCTCCAGTGTCCTCTCCGTGCGGGAGGAGGAGTACGTGACCGCGGCCCGCTCCATCGGCGCCGACCACAGACGCATCCTGAGCCAGCACATCATGCCCAACGCCATCCCGCCCATCATCGTGCTGGCCACCCTGGGCATCGGCACCGCCATCCTGGAGACCGCGGCCCTCTCGTTCCTGGGCCTGGGCGCCCAGCCGCCCCAGCCGGAGTGGGGGGCCATGCTGGCCAGCGAGCGCAACCAGGTCTTCAGCGCGCCCCACCTGGTCTTCTTCCCTGGCCTGGCCATCATGGTGACGGTGCTGGGCTTCAACCTCCTGGGCGACGGCCTGCGGGACGCCCTGGATCCTCGCCTGCGCATCTGACCAGGACGCCTCACCCCTCTTCCCATTCTCCGATGATAGCTGGCTTACCGATCCCCGGCCTGTTCCAGGGTTTACTGGGGGCATCCTCGCGGCTGTGACCGCGACGAAGGCGCTCCTGCTCCCCCGGGGCTGCCCTGTGGACCTGCCTGCTTCGTTCCATCGGAGGATCTCCATGCCAGCTGACCCTGCTTCCCCAGCGAGCCCCGCCCTGGGACGGG
>WGCB01000381.1 GCA_015494005.1 Caldilineaceae bacterium | reverse complement strand
GACATCCACTCCATCTCGTCGAAGGCCACCAGGGCGATGTCGTCCGGGATGGTCAGCCCCTTGTCCCGGATGGCCCGCAGCGCGCCCAGGCTCAGCAGGTTGTTGCCCGTGAAGAGGGCTGTGGGGGGGCGTTCCAGTTCCAGCAGCTCCATGGTGAGCTGGTAGCCCACCGACTCCTTGGGCACGCCGGTGCGGATCAGGGCCGTGTCCAGGGGCAGATCGTGGTCGGCCAGGGCCCGCTCGTAGCCCTGGAGCCGCTCCCGGCCGCTGGTGATGGCGGCAATGGGCAGGACCGCGCCGATGCGGCGATGGCCGTCCTCCACCAGGTGGCCCACCAGCTCCCGGGTAGCACCCACGTTGTCCACCAACACCGTGTCCACATCCATGTCTCGGATGCGCCGGTCCACGGTCACCAGGGGGATCTGGGCGTTCACCAGGCGCTTGCTGGGCGTGTCCAGCTCCCGGGTGGGGGAGATGACCACCCCGGCCACCCGCTCGGCCAGGAGCAGGTCGATGTAGAGCCGCTCCTTCTCCAGGTCCTCGTCCGAGTTGCAGAGGAAGGTGGCGTACTCGTAGGTGTGGGCCACGTCCTCCACGGCCCGCACCAGGGAGGTGAAAAAGGGGTTTTGGATGTCTGAGATGATCAGGCCGATGATGCGGGAGCGTTGGACCCGCAGGCTGCGGGCCACCCGGCTGGGCTGGTAGCCCAGCTCGTCCACGGCCTGGAGCACGCGGACGCGCACTTCTTCCCGGACATGTGGCTTGTTGGCCAATACTCGGGATACAGTTGCGTTTGAGACGCCGGCGCGCCTAGCCACGTCGCTAATTCGAACACGCACGGGATTTCTCCATTTGGGGGATTGAGAGGAACAAGTGGTTGCAAATGCAATTGTAATCGTTTACAATGAACTTGTCAAGCATTTTTTCCAGCGTCAGCTTTTGAGCCGCTTTTTGACCCGATTTTGGGGCAGTGTCTGGATGGAAACGCTAGGCTGTTTCCCCCTTCTGCCTCGTTCACTGTCCGACTCGCGCACTGTCCGACTCGCGCACTGTCCGACCTCCTTGCTACCGGATTCGCTACCGGAAAGGAAAGCCAGCCATGTCCGACTCCCAGGATCCTCGCCCCCTCATGGTGGAGATCGCCCACCTCATGTACAGCCGCTTCCTGACCAACAGCGCCGGGGGCAACCTCAGCTGCCGGGTGGGGGAGCACATCTACATCACCCCCCGTTACCTGGGCAGCAAGCATCGCTGGCAGCTGCGGGAGGAGATGATCCTGGTCTTCGACCGGGAGTTCCGCTGCGTGGAAGGGGACCCGGCCATGGCCAGCCGGGAGGTCCCCATGCACTTCGCCTGCTACCGCCACTTCCCGGCGGTGAACGGGGTGATCCACGCCCACCCCCGGGAGCTGAACGTCTTCGCCGCTGCCGGCAAGCCCCTGCGCCCCACCAACCAGTACACGGAGAAGTTCGGAACGGTGGAGGTGGTGCCCAACCTGCCAGCCCACAGCCAGGAGCTGGCCGATGCAGTGGTGGCGAAGCTGACCCCCCGGGCCCACCTCCTGGAGCAGCATGGCCTGGGGCTGATCCTGGCCTGGCACGGCGTGCTGGTGGTGGGCCGGGACCTGGCCGACGCCTACGACGTCCTGGAGCGGTTGGAGTGGAGCGCCCATGCCCTGCTCATGGAGCCCAGATTGGGCTGAGCAGTAGCCAGCTCCCAATTTCCATCTTCCGTCTGTCAACTCCCAACTCCCAACTTCCAACTTCTAACTCCCAACTCCTTTCCCGCCATGATCCTCACCATCACCCCCAGCCCCACCATCGACCGGGCCTTCTTCCTGCGCCACTTCCGCATGGGCGCCATCCTGCGCGCTGAGCGGGAGGTGGCCTCGCCCAGCGGCAAGGGAGTGGACGTCTCCCTCATCGTCCAGCGCCTGGGCGGGGAGACCCGGGCCCTGGGCCTGACCGCGGGCCACACCGGTCGGGTCCACCGGGCCATGCTGGACGACGAAGGGCTGCCCCACCACTTCGTGGAGGCCCTGGGGGAGACCCGCACCGCGGTGCTCCTGGTGGACCAGGCCGCGGGTCAGCAGTCCACGGTCACCGCGCCCACCCTGCGGGCGGACGAGAGCCACCTGGCCCAGCTTCTGGCCCTGCTGGAGCGGTACGCGCCCGGAGCCTGGGGCCTGGCCTGCGCTGGCAGCCTGGCCGCTGGCCTGCCCCAGGACAGCTATGCCCGCCTGCTGGGCCGGGCCCGATCGCTGGGCCTCTTCACCCTGCTGGACACCTCCGGCCAGGCCCTGATCCGGGGCATCGCCGGCCGGCCGGACATCCTGAAGGTCAACGAGGTGGAGCTGGCCGCCCTGGACCCGGAGACGGCCCGCCTGGTGGCGGACCGGGCCTGGATTCGGCTGGCGACCCGCCTGAGGAAGCAGCTGGGCCAGTGGGCAGCCCAGGCCATCGTGGTCACCCTGGGCGGGGATGGGGCCCTGGCCGTCACCCAGGACGGGGCCTTCCACGCCTGGCCGCCGCCGGTGACGGTGGTCAACACAGCCGGGGCCGGGGACGCGGTGAGCGGCGGCTTGCTCCTGGCCCTCTCCCAGGGGCAGCGCTGGCCGGAGGCCCTGAGGCTGGCCATGGCCGCGGCTGGGGCCACAGTCATGAGCGAGACCATCGCCTTCCAGGAGCGGTCCCAGGTGGAGGCCCTCCTGCCCCAGGTGGTGGTGGAGCCCCTGGCCGGGTAGGGGCGGTTGCGTCTCCTGCCCTTTCGCGGTATATTTCGGCCAGAGACACGCTGCCCGGATCCCCCCTCGAACCCATCTCCCCGACCTGAACACCGTGAGCTCTGCCGCCGTGAGTCCTGCCACTGTGAGTCCTGCCACCGTGCGAAACCGTCTGCTCCTGAGCCTGGCCGCCCTGGCCCTGATCCTGCACCTGGTCCTGACTGGCTGGGCCCTGGTGCAGCCGGCCGCCTCCTCCTGGATCGGCGCCACTCAGACCCCGCTGCTCCTGCTCTTCGGCCTGATCCACGCGGCCTATCTTCTGGGCTGGCGGCAAGCCCTGGCCTTCTTCGTCCTCAGCGCGGGGATCTCCTGGGGCTTCGAGCAGGTGGGGGTGGCCACAGGCTGGATCTACGGCGGCTACCACTACTCGGACCGGCTCCAGCCCAAGCTGGGCTACGTGCCGCTGGTCATCCCCGTGGGCTGGTTCATGATGATGTATCCCAGCTACGTCATCGCCAACCTGGTGGGGGAGGGCCGTCCCACGGTCTCCCGCCTGGGCCTGGGGAGGGTGGCCGGGCTCTCCTTGCTGGG